>DATJOQ010000241.1:0-6862 GCA_035506935.1 Binataceae bacterium (SeqCode)
GCGCTTCTTGAGCGGTCGGCCGGTGCGATTGATCGGGCCCAATTGTCCCGGCGTGATCACGCCCGGCGAGTGCAAGATCGGAATCATGCCCGGGTATATTCATAAGCCGGGAAAGGTCGGCGTAGTCTCGCGCTCGGGCACGCTCACTTACGAAGCGGTGCATCAGTTGACCCAGCTCGGTATCGGACAATCGAGCTGTATCGGTATCGGCGGCGATCCGATTATCGGCACCGGCCATATCGAGGCGCTGAAGCTGTTCAACGCCGATCCGGGGACCGAGGCCGTGATCATGATCGGCGAGATCGGCGGCACGGCGGAAGAGGAAGCCGCGCAATATATAAAGGAACACTTTAAGAAGCCGGTGGTGGCGTTTATCGCCGGGCAGACCGCGCCTAAGGGCCGCCGGATGGGCCACGCTGGCGCGATAATCTCCGGCGGTCGTGGCGGCGCGGGAGATAAAATCGCGGCGCTGAAGGCGGCGGGAATTACGGTGGCGGTGAGTCCCGCCGATCTCGGGTCGACGATGAAGGCGGTGCTGGACGCGCGAAAGTAAGCGTGTCGCCAAGCGCAAAGAATTTTATGGAACGAACTTTAGCGATAATCAAACCCGACGCGGTCGCACGCAAGCTCAGCGGCGACATTATCAAGCAGATCGAAGCGGCCGGCCTCACAATTTGCGCGATGCAACTCCGGCAGCTTAGCAGCCGCGAGGTCGAGAAGTTTTACGAAGTGCACAAGGCGCGGCCGTTTTACGCCTCGCTCTGCCAATACATGTCGTCGGGCCCGGTGGTGGTGATGGTGCTCGGCGGCGAGCGCGCGATCGAGCGATGGCGCGAGCTGATGGGGGCGACCGATCCCGGTAAGGCCTCGGCAGGGACGATTCGTAAGCAGTTCGGCCAGGATATCGAGAAGAACGCGGTACACGGTTCGGACGCGCCCGCCACCGCCGTCAACGAGATCGGATTCTTCTTCAGCGAGCTGGAGATCGTTCGCTAGCAGCGCTTGCCGGGCGCGGAATAGAGCGATCTCGGGGCTCTGATTTCGGCCTCGCGTTTCGTTTAGAATAGTTCCGTGCAGGCGGACCTCAATCTCGAGTCGTGCGACGGGCAATTATCGTCGCGAAAAGATCTTCGCGGCCTTGTCCTGTCCGAACTGGAGCAGATCGTCGGCGTAGCCGGAGAACGCGACTTTCGCGCCCGGCAGATCGCCAACTGGCTCTATCGTCAACGAGTCGAGTCGCTCGACCGGATGACGAATCTGCCGGGCGCGTTGCTGGCTTATTTAAACGAACATTTCAAGATTGGCTCGACTCGTATCGATTCGGTTGCGCGCTCGAGCGACGGCACGCGCAAGCTGCTGGTTGGTCTCGACGGCGGCGAAGCGATCGAGAGCGTGATCATACCCGCCGACGATCGCGTGACCTTGTGCATCTCGAGCCAGGCCGGATGTGCGATGGGATGCACGTTCTGCGCGACCGCGCTGATGGGTCTTCGTCGAAATTTGGAAGTGGGCGAGATCGTCGGGCAGGTTATCGAGGCGCGCCATGAACTGAGTAGCGGCGAAGAGCTGACCAATTACGTGTTCATGGGGATGGGCGAGCCGCTGGCGAATTACCATCGCCTGCGCCGCGCGATCACGATCATGACCGCGGAGTGGGGGATGGGAATCTCGCCGCGGCGGATCACGGTATCAACCGTCGGATTGGTTCCGATGATGGAGAAGCTGCTGAGCGAGACGGCGGTCAATCTCGCGGTTTCGCTGGCCGCTACCACCAACGAGCAGCGCGATCAGCTCGCACCGATTAATCGGCGCTATCCGCTCGAGGTGTTGATCGAAGCCTGCCGCCGTCTGCCGCTGGCAAATCGCCGCCGGATCACGTTCGAGTACGTGATGCTCAAGGGGGTCAACGATTCGGCGGCCGATGCGAGTCGCCTGATCAAGCTGCTGGCGCCGCTGCGGGCGAAGGTGAATCTGATTCTCTTCAATCCATTCGAAGGCGCGCCGTTCGAGGGCAGCGCGCGGCGCGCGATCGAAGCCTTTCAAGCGATTCTGCATCAGGGTAATTTGACCGCTACGATTCGCGAGAGCCGGGGGCGCGATATCGCGGCGGCGTGCGGGCAATTGAGACGGCAATCGGCGCCCGCGCCGCAGCATCATTGAAGCGTTTCTAAAGCTTCCCAGCGTCGTAGCAAGATGAGCGTGATCGATGGCTAAAACCGTATTGGGCGTTATCGGCGGCAGCGGATTCTACAAGATGGACGCGCTCGAGGGCGCGGAGCAGGTCGAGCTCAACACTCCGTTCGGACCGCCCTCTGACGTGTACTATCGCGGGCATATCGGCGAGGTCGAGATAGTGTTTCTTTCGCGCCACGGCCGCGGCCATCGGATATCGCCGAGCAACGTCAACTCGCGCGCCAACGTCTACGGCATGAAGCTGCTCGGCGTCGAGCATCTGATCTCGGTGAGCGCCGCCGGCAGCATGAAGGAGCATTTGGCGCCCGGCGACCTGGTGGTGGCCGACCAGTTTATCGATCGCACGCATCGCAGGCCGTCAACTTTTTTCGACAGCGGAATCGTGGTGCACGTCTCGCTTGCCGATCCGGTGTGCGCCGATCTGAGCGAACTGCTGGGCGACGGCGCGCGGGCGGTGGGCGCGCGGGTGCATCAGGGCGGCACGTATCTGTGTGTCGAGGGGCCGCAGTTCTCGACGCGCGCGGAATCGGCGCTGTTTCGCAGTTGGGGGGTCGACGTTATCAGCATGACCGCGATCCAGGAGGCGCGCCTGTCGCGCGAGGCCGAGTTCTGTTATGGAGTGCTGGCGCTGGTGACCGATTACGATTGCTGGCATCAGGGTCAAAAAGACGTCGACGTGGTCGATATCCTGCGCGTGCTGCAACAGAATGTAGCGACTGCGCAAAAGGCTATCGTCAATCTGGCGCAGCAGATGGCGGGTCGCGTCCGCCGATGCAAGTGCGCGAGCGCGCTCAAGGACGCGATCGTCACCGATCGTTCGGTGGTTCCGCAATCGGTGGCCCACGATTTAAATCCGCTGATCGGCAAATACCTTCAGAGTGAATCATGACCGCGCTGGCGAGGAATCGTATCGATGAGCATCATTGTAGTAGGCACGATCGGCTACGATAGTATCGAGACCCAATTCGGCAGCGTGTCCGACGTGCTCGGCGGATCGGCAACCTATTTCGCGCTCGCGGCGAGCTTCTTCGCACCGGTCAGCCTGGTTGCGGCAGTCGGCACTGATTTCACCGCGGACGATCGGCGGTTGTTCAACGAGCGCAGTATTGATGTGCGCGCGCTCAAGACCGCGGAGGGCAAAACCTTCCGCTGGCGCGGGCGCTATCACGAGGATATGAACAAGCGCGACACGCTTGAAACATGCCTCAACGTGTTCGCCGATTTCGTGCCGGAATTGCTGCCCGACCAGCGCCGCTCCGACTACCTATTCCTGGCCAATATCGCGCCGCGGCTCCAGGAGAGTGTGCTGGCGCAAATCTCCAGTCCAAAGATCGTCGCGGCCGACACGATGAATCTCTGGATCAACACCGAGCGCGACGCGCTGATGCGGCTTCTGAAGCGAATCGATATTTTGACCCTCAACGACGAAGAAGCGCGCATGCTGTCGGGCGAGCACAACCTGGTCAAAGCCGGGCGCGCGGTGCTGAAGATGGGCCCCAAGACGGTGCTGATCAAGCGCGGCGAGTATGGCGTGCTGCAGTTCAGTCCGGATTCGATGTTCGCGGTGCCGGCGTATCCGCTGGAAGAGGTGATCGATCCGACCGGCGCGGGCGATACCTTCGCCGGCGCTTTCATGGGTTACGTCGCGCGCAGTGGCCGTATCAACGAATCAATTTGCCGCACGGCGGTGGTCTACGGTTCGGTGCTGGCGTCGTTCGTGGTCGAGCGTTTCTCGGTCGACCGCATTACCAGTCTGAGCTGGGAAGAGGTCGACGCCCGCTATCGCGCTTTTATCGAACTGACCGACTGCCATCATCCACGATGGACCTCTCAGTCGTAATCCCGCTCTACAACGAACGGGACAATCTGCGGCCGCTTTACGAAGAACTCGAGCTTGTGCTCGAGAAGCTCGGCCGCTCCTACGAGATCGTTTTTGTTGACGACGGCAGCAGCGACGGTGGTCTCGACGTGCTGCGCCAGATCAAGAGCGGAAACCCGCATGTGCGGGTCTTGAGCCTGGCGCGAAATTCAGGGCAGACCGCGGCTTTAGCGTGCGGCCTCAAGAACGCGCTGGGTGAAGTGGTGATCGCGCTCGACGGCGACGGCGAAAACGATCCGGCCGACATTCCACGCCTGCTGAAGGAGCTCGATCGCGGTTTCGACCTGGTGAGCGGATGGCGCATCGAGCGCTGGCATGACGCGCCGGGAACCCGCCGCCTGCCTTCGCTCGTGGCCAACGCGCTGATTTCAAAAGCGACCGGGGTTAAGCTGCACGACTACGGATGCACCTTCAAGGCGTATCGGCGATGGCTGCCGCAGCGCCTGCTGCTGTATGGCGAGATGCATCGGTTCATCCCGGCGATTGCGGCAGATCTCGGCGCCCGAGTGACCGAAATTCCAGTGGGCTTCAGGCCGCGCCGCACAGGCTATTCGAAATATGGGATGGGGCGGATCTTGCGCACGCTGCTCGACCTGATCACAGTGCTGTTCCTGTCGAGTTTCGCCACGCGGCCGATCCAGGTTTTTGGCGCGATCGGGGTGGTACTGGGTGGTCTCGGCAGCATCTGGACTCTGGTGCTGGTGTTCGAAAAAATAGTGCTGCGCCAGAATTTGAGCCATCGTCCAGCGCTGATACTGGCAGTGCTTTTGGTGGTGGTCGGAGTGCAGTTCGTAAGTATCGGTCTGCTCGGAGAGATGATTGCGCGGACGTATCATGAATCGCAAAACAAACCGATCTACGTGATCAAAGAGGAGCTCTAACCGGGCAAGATGAACATTACAGTCGTCGGCTGCGGATATGTCGGCCTGGTCAGCGGCACCTGCTTCGCTGAGAACGGAAACGAAGTGATTTGCGCGGATATCGACCGCGCGCGCATCGACCAACTCAACGACGGCAAGGTGCCGATCTACGAGCCCGGGCTCGAGGAGCTGGTGCGGCGAAACCTGAAGGAGCACCGCCTGAGGTTCACCACCGATTTGCGCTCTGCGGTGGCTCAATCGATGATCACGTTTATCGCGGTGGGCACGCCGATGAGCGCGTCGGGCGCAGCCGACCTGACCAACGTGTTCAAGGTGGCGGAAGACGTTGCCCGCGCGATAGGCAGTTATCATCTGATAGTGATCAAGAGCACGGTCCCGGTCGGCACCAATGACCGGGTGCGCCAGCTCACGGCGAAGCTCAGCCGCCATCGTTTCGACGTCTGCTCCTGTCCCGAGTTCCTGAAAGAGGGATCGGCGATCGAGGATTTCATGCGGCCCGACCGCGTGATAATCGGCAGCGACAGCGACGACGCGACCGCGATTCTGCAGGAACTTCATGCGCCGCTGGTACGCACCGACAATCCGATCCTGGTGATGGATCCGCGATCGGCGGAATTGAGCAAATACGCCTGCAACGCGATGCTGGCGCTCCGGATCTCGTTTATCAACGAGGTGGCGAATCTGTGCGAGGCGGTAGGCGCCGAGATAACGCACGTGCGGCGCGGGCTCAGCTCGGATCGCAGGATTGGCTCGCACTTTCTTTTCCCCGGAATCGGCTACGGCGGATCCTGTTTTCCCAAGGACGTGCAGGCGCTGATTTACACCGCGGAAGAGCAGAACCTGAATTTCGCGCTGCTGAAGGCTGCCGAGGACGTCAACAAGCGGCAGAAGAGCCTGCTGGTCTCGCGCGTAAAAAGCCATTTCGGCCACGATCTGAGCGGCTTTAATTTCGCCGTGTGGGGACTCGCGTTCAAGCCCCGCACCGACGACATGCGCGAGGCGCCGTCGTTGGTGGTGATCGAAGAATTGTTGGCCGCGGGCGCCAAGGTCAGGCTGCATGATCCTGAGGCGCTGGAGAACGCGCGCCGTATTTTCGGCGATCGCGCGAGCTATTACGCGCTGAATCACGACGCGCTTGAAGGCGCCGACGCCTTGTTGATCCTGACCGAATGGAACGAGTTCCGTCATCCGAACTTTCAGCGGATCAAGAGCCTGCTCAAGCAGCCGGTAATCTTCGACGGCCGCAATCTCTATGATCCGTCGCTGATGCGCGCGCTCGATTTCAAATATTATTCGATCGGCCGGCGGCCGATCTGAGGTGGTTTCTGATCTATGCGAATCCTGGTGACCGGCGGCGCCGGCTTTATTGGTTCGAACACGGTCGACGCGCTGGTCGCGTCCGGGAAGCATCAGGTGTCCGTGCTCGACGATCTTTCGGCCGGCAAGCGCGCGCAGGTAAATCCCGCGGCGCGGTTTCATCATGCTGACATTCGAGATAACGCGCAGGTCACGGAGATAATCGGGCGGGACCAGCCCGAGGTTATCTACCATCTGGCGGCCCAGATGGACGTGCGCCGCTCGGTGGCGTCGCCGAGTTTCGACGCCGAGGTCAACCTGGTTGGCTTCCTGAATCTAATGGAAGCGGGGCGGCGCAACGGGCTGAAGCGCGTGATCTTCTCGTCGACCGGCGGCGCGATTTATGGCGAGCAGGAGCGCTTCCCGTGCGACGAAGACCATCCATGCCGCCCGGTCAGTCCCTACGGAGTCGCCAAGTTCGCGACCGAGCGGTATCTGTTTTTCTATCAGGTGCAATACGGAATCCCGTATGTGGCGCTGCGCTATGCCAACGTCTATGGGCCGCGCCAGGATCCGCACGGCGAAGCCGGAGTGGTGGCGATCTTCTGCGGAC
>DATJOQ010000242.1:0-18197 GCA_035506935.1 Binataceae bacterium (SeqCode)
GACCTCACCTTCGGTCCCCATCTGATCGAACTGCTGCTCGCCGAGTTTGGTAAAGACCCGACGCTGGGGCTTGCCGGCGCGGTTCTGCTTGAGCCAGTGGGCGACGAATGGCGTCCGATAATCCAGCCGCGCTTTCATACTCGAGGCGCGGTCAAGATGTATTCGAGCAAGTGCTTCGCCGCGATCGGAGGCCTTCAGGCGGGCGCAGGCTGGGACACGATCGACGAGGCGCACGCGATGATGCTGGGTTACAAGACTTGCAGCTTTCCGGAAATCACGGCGCGCCATCATCGTCCGCAGGGTCTGGCCGGCGGCCTGGTGCGCGGCAGATTCAATACCGGGCATACCGCGTATCTGATCGGATACTCGCCGCTGTTCATGCTGGTGCGCGCGGCGCACAGGATAACTCAGCCGCCGCGAATTCTCGGCAGCGTCGCGCTGCTCGCAGGCTATTTCAACGGCTACCTGCGGCGGCTGCCGCAAACCGCGAGCCCCGAGCTGGTCAAATTCATTCGCCGCGAGCAACATCGACGGCTCCTGCTCCAGGAATCCCTATGGCGTTAAGCGCTCAGCGCGCGCTTGGCGGCAAACTTCGGACGCGGCCAAGATTCCATTTATCAGCGCATGAGATGGTTACGAGATTATCATGTTTCGAGTGTTGGTTACGGATGCGAGCTACAAACATACTATTGCCTTGGCGCGCCACGCGAAGAAGGAGATTGACGACCTATATATAATCGGCCACACCACTGAGAATAGCCGGTTTGCCGGCTGGTACTCGTGCTTCGACTCGGTAATCTCGAATGTTTCGTTGGAGCATGCGCTTTGGCTTCAGGACTACGACATGATCATCCCTGTGGGAGGGAGTTCGGTGTTGTCAGTGGCGGCCTCGTTTCCCACTCTCGCCGTACTGCCGCAGCTCGATCATCTCGAACTCTGTTACGACAAGCCACGCACGATGCAATTCGCCGAGAGCATCGCAGTGCCGATTCCCAGGACCCGGTACGTGGAACGTGCGGACAGGCTAAAAGATATCGACGTGCCGTTTCCTTGCGTGGTCAAGCCCTCGCGTGAAGCAACCAGCTTCAAGGCGATTGACTATTGCCACAGCCACGACGATCTGGCTAATGCGGTCAAGCGTCAACTGACCGCGCTGGAAGGCGAAGCAGGAGTAGTGGTCCAGGAATTCGTTGCGGGCAACGGATGTGGCTTCTTCGCGCTGATGGATCATGGCTCTCCGATGCGCGTTTTCATGCATCAGCGTATCCGCGAATTTCCACCCAGCGGCGGCCGCAGCACGGCCGCGCGCGCGTTTCATTCCGAGCGGCTGAAGGAACTCGGCTTGCGCCTGTTGTCATCGCTCAAATGGCACGGCGTGGCGATGGTGGAGTTCAAGCGCAGCACCACGACCGGCGATTTCGTGCTGATGGAAATAAATGGCAAGTTCTGGGGCTCGCTCGAGCTCGGTCTCGCCGCGGGAATAAATTTCGGTGCCGATTTGATCAGGCTATTTCGCGGAGAGAAGCTGGCCTATCATGAAGATTACGACCGTAACCTCGAATTCTACTGGCCGCTCGACGACGACATGCTGACGCTGTGGAAGACGCGATCGCTGACCCGCGTTTCTGACTATTGGAAGCGTAACGCCCATACTAACATGTTCCAGAGCTTGCGCGCGGATATGTTGAAGTCGTTGCGTCTGGCGAAGATGGTGCTGATAGGATGACTAGCGAAAAGCAGTATCGTCGCGGGATTATTCATAGCCACTCAAAATACTCATTCGATTCCACAATTAGTATATCCGCATATTTGAGAGTGGCGCGCACGCACAATCTCGATTTTATCATCTTGACCGACCACGACACGACCGCCGGTTCGCGCGAGCTCAGGCGCGTGGCAGCCCTAATGATGCCGGAGCTCGAGGTGCCGATCGCGGCGGAATACCTGACCGACGGCGGCGACGTTATCGCGGCATTCATGGACGACGAAATCCACGCGCGCGCATTCCCCGAGTTCGTGCGCGAAGCCCGGGAAAAGAAGGCGATACTGATCCTGCCTCACCCGTATGTCGGCCATCGCGCGCCAGACGAGCTGGCGCGCGAATGCGACCTGATCGAAGCGGTCAACTGCCGCACCAGCGAGTCGAAGAACAAGCGCGGCGAGGCGCTGGCGCAGTCTCTGAAAAAACGCACCGTCGTCGGCACCGACGCCCACCTGGCACGCAGCATCGCCAGCGGGATCGTGGAAGTGGAAGTGCGCGGATCGCTGAAATCATCTCTGCTCGATGGCGAGATCAGATGGGCCACTCCAACGATGACCAGGCGATGGGAATACGGCGCGTCGCAACTGGTGAAGGCGTGGAAGAAACATGACGCCAGGTTGGCCGTGCGCCTGATGCGCGGCGCAGCCGCCCGCATTTTGGGTATTCGGCGACACACTGTAAGCGCCTCCAGAGCGGGACTCGGTTAAATCGCACGTGCATCAAGTACTGATTTCGGCCGGTGCCACTGACATCACCCCGCCGCGCCCGCTGATGCTGGGTGGATTCGACAAGCGGCCGCGCCCGTTCAGCAATATCGCCAGCAGTCTTGAAGCAAACGTGCTGATCCTGACCGGGCGATCATCACGAGTGATTATCGTAAGCACCGATCTGCTCTATCCCGGTCAAACACTGCGCGATCGATTAACGCGGAATCTCGGCCTGGAGCGAAACGCTGCCGAGCTTTTCCTGTGCGCCTCGCACACTCATTATGCGCCGATGACCGCGCCCGCGATGCCGCGCCTGGGTGTGGCCGACCCGACATATGTCGGTTACGTGGCGGATCAGATCGCTTCATTGATCAAGTCGATTGAAGGGCAGGATGCGCCGGCTGAATGCAGCTATCGCGAGGGCATGGCGCATCATTCGATCAATCGTCGGTTGGTGCGCTTGCGCTTGACCAAATTCGGGCTGGCGAGATCGTCGCGCTTTGGTCCGAATCCACTGGGCGAGCGGGATGAGAGTGTGCGGATCGTGACCTTCTCCAATGCTGCGGGAGCGCCGCTGTGCGTGATCTGGAATTACGCGTGTCATCCGACCGGATTCCCTGATTTACTCGCGGTCTCGGCGGAATATCCGGGAGTGGTTCGCGCGCGTTTGCGGGCGGAATTCGGCAATATCCCGATCGTTTTTTTGCAAGGATTTTCCGGCGACGTTCGTCCACCGTTCGTTGGCACGCCGGGCGGCGTGATTGGGCTCGCGCGAAGAGTTTTGCGCGGTCCACAATTTCGCATCCCCAGCCGGGACGAATGGGAACAATGGTCGAGCGGGCTGGCCGAATGCGTCGCTTCGATCGCGCGTTCGCCCGCGCGCCCGATCGAGCTCTCGGCGCCGAAGCTGACGCGAACCGAAATCGCCGAACGTGAATTCGCCGCAGGCGGAAGCGGCGACAAATCCCTTTTCTGGCATACGATTGACTGCGGCGGATTCAGAATAATCGGCGTCAATGCCGAGCCGGTGGTCGAGTACCGCCGGTTGGTCGAGAAATATTTGAACGGTACCCCATTCCTCACCGCCGGATGTCTGGATCAGGCGCACTGCTACCTGCCGATCGACACGATGATTCCCGAGCGCGGATACGAGGTCGACGGCTTCCGTCCTTTGCTCGGCTTCAACGCGAAATTTTTGACTCGCCTGCAGGATGCGGTGATCGGCAGATTGACCAAAGCCTTGTCCTGAGCATCGAAGCCCCTTTCGCTGCACGGCTGGCGATGTTACGCCATTAGCCAATGGGCGATACGCGCGTATGCGAGGTGTTGATCGTCGGCGCCGGTCCTGCGGGTCTGGCCACCGCGCTCAACCTGATGCGTCTCCGTCCGGATCTTGCGGGCAAGGTCGTGATGCTCGAAAAGTCGCGCCATCCGCGCATCAAGGTTTGCGCCGGCGGACTGATTCCCAAGACCATGCAAGCGCTCGCCGAGCTCGGGCTCGAGCTCGAGGTTCCCGCGGTCGAGGTCCGCGCCGGCCGCGCGCGTACCGCTGTGGGCGAAATCGAATATCCCGCAGGTGAAGCGCTGTGCACTGTGGTAAGGCGCGATCAGTTCGACGCTAGATTGGCCCGTGCGGCGCGCGAAGCGGGAATCGAAATCGTCGAAGAGTGCCGCGCGCTCGAGGTCGAGCGCTCGTCCGACAGCGTTCGCGTGCGTGGCGAGCACGGCTTGTTCGAGGCCCCGGTGTTGGTAGGCGCCGACGGCTCGGGCAGCCGCATCCGTGCCGCGCTCTTCGGCCGTTCCAAGGAGTCGATCGGAAGAGGCCTGATGGCCGATATCGCCGTCGATGCGAAATCCGCCGAAGAGTTTACCGATCAACTGTATCGCTTCGACTTCCGCTGTGTTGCGGCGGGAATCAAGGGATACGCCTGGTCATTCCCGTGCCTGATCGACGGCCGGCCGCATCTCAATGTCGGAATCTACGATCAATTTCCGCGTGAAAAGGTAACTCCGGATGCGCCCAAGGCTCGCTTGGTGGACGCGCTGCGCGCCGCATTCCCCGAGTTGCCGCTGGGCGAGATCGGAGAGCGCCCCGCAAGCTTCAAGGCTTTCCCGATTCGATGGTATGAGCCGCAGGGGCGCTTCGCTACCGAACGTGTGATCCTGGTGGGCGACGCGGCCGGTGTTGACCCGCTGATGGGCGAGGGCATCTCGCAGGGATTCGAGCAGGGCAGGCTGGCTGCGAGCGCAGTCGTGCGTTTCGGGGACGGTCAACGCGATGCGCTTGCCGAATACGAGCGCGAGTTGCATCGCGGGCTTATCGGGCGCAAGCTCGCGAAGCTCAATTTCGCGGCGCGGCGTTTTTATGGTCCGCGCCATCGGATTTACTTCCGGCTGGCCTGTCTCAGCCGGCGCGCGCAGCAGATCGGAATCGACTGGTACAACGGCGCCAGAGACCTCGACGAGCTGCCGGTGCGGACGTTGATCGCGAAATGGGCCGGTGCGGTTCTACTCAGCCGGCCGTTGCGATAAAATCCTGCGAGTCGGCGGAGGACAGAGGTGGCGAAGGCAAAGCGACGACGGCGTCGCGGTGGCAAGCGGAGCCGCACGCGGCGATTATTGTTGTTCGTGGTGCTGGCCGTGGTCGTTGCCGGCTTTCTCACGCGGCGAATGTTACTGCCACGCGCGCATTATCTTTTGACTCATCGCAGCCCATCGCGGACCACTGCACATGACAACGGCCCTTCAGCCGCGAGCGCGCCGCAATCGGCCGATACTCCGATCGAAGAGCTGACCGATTCCGATCGACGTCACTTGAACGATCTGATCAATCGCAAAACTAGATGAACACCGCGCAAGACCGGGTGAAGAACGCGCGAGAGCGGATGAGAAACGGGCAAGGTAAAATGAAGCGCGCGCGACAGCTTTCGCAGTTGCGTCTGCGTTCGCTTGGATAGCAGGAAGTCTGCATGGAGTTCCGCGACGAACTTGGTTTCAGGGTCGAAGTTAACCATCCCCCAGCTCGCGTGGTTTCGCTGGTTCCCAGCCTGACCGAAACTCTGTTCGACTTAGGACTTGATGACGAGGTTGTGGGCGTCACCAGGTTCTGTATAGCGCCGGAAGAGAAGGTGGCGTCGCGGACCAAGATCGGCGGCACCAAGAATCCCAAGCTGCGCGAGATTATCGATCTGGCGCCCGACCTGGTGGTGGCCAACGCCGAGGAGAACCGCCGCGAGGATGTTGAGCATCTACGCAGCCAAGGACTCGCGGTGTACGTGACCTATCCGCGCACCGTGCCGGCGGCGGTGGAGTCGATTATCGGATTGGGCCGCGTGCTTGGCCGCGACGCGCAGGCCGGCGGATTAGCGCGGGAAATCGTTCGCGTAGTTAGCGGAATCGAAACCGCGATGGGCGCCTGGACCAAGCTCAGGCTGCGCGTCTTTTGCCCGATCTGGAAGAATCCCTGGATGGCGTTCAACGCCGACACCTACCCGCATGACGTGCTGCGCATGCTGGGCTTCAACAACGTCTATGCGTCGGCAGGCGAACGCTATCCGCGCACCACACTCGAAGCGGCGCTGGAACGCAATCCTGACGTCGTGCTCCTGCCCGACGAACCCTATGCCTTCGGCGCTTCCGATATCGACGAATTGAAAGCTTCGCTGCCGCCCGCTCTGGCGCGGCGGATGGCGTTAATCAGCGGGCGCGATCTGCACTGGTACGGCGTTCACATGGTCACGGGCCTAGCGACGCTGTCGGCGCGCCTCAGCAAGATCAGAGCCGCGGTAACCTGAACAACGCCTCGTGCCGCCGAATTCAATCGGCGGCAGCAGACTTCCTTGATGCTTTCCGCGCCGGATTTCTCCGACGGCTGCTCAGGCGGGTAGAACCCTCAAATTATTTTGTGGTGCCAGTGCCGGTGAGCGTGACCTTCTGCGAGCCGCCTTTGGCATTATCGAATACCTGGAAAAGCCCGGTGGTTTTGCCGGTGTACTTGGGCCTGAAGACGATCATGTAGGTGCAGGACTGTCCCGGCAGGAGCTGAAACGGTGGTGTGGGACAGGTGCCGCCGCTGGTTACCGCGAAACCCGAGCTGATGCTCCATCCGCTGACTTTGAGCAGGCCGTCCTGATTGTTCAGGGTGACGGTCTGCGGTGCCGAGGTCGAACCCACCTTCACATTGCCGAAGCTCAGCGACGACGGCAGCAGCGTTACCAGCGGAGTTGGAGTGGCGGTCGGGGTCGGCGCGACCGTGGTTGGTACCGCAGTCGAGGTCGCGGTTGCAGTCGGGGCGATCGTAGTGGCTGTGGCGGTTACGGTCGGTACGCCAGTCGCGGTGGCAGCGGCAGTCGAAGTTGGCGCGGTAGTCGAAGTTGGCGCGGTAGTCGCGGTGGCAGTGGGAGTCAGCGTGCCCGTCGCTGTCGGAGTGCCGGTCGCGGTTACGCTGGCGGTCGCAGTGATCGTGGCGGTGCGAGTCGGGATGGGAGTGGCGGTCCCGGTCGGAGTCGGCGTACGCGACGGACGCGGCGTATGCGTCGGTGAGGGCGTCGCGGTTGGAGTCGGCACCGAAGCTGAGTCGAACTCGAACGCGCCGATATCGCAATCGCTCTGACTATCACCCGGACGCGCATAGCTGCGCTGATCGGTCAGCGGACATAGATTATCCGGAACCTGGTTGATCGCCGGGCTGATCGACTGGAGCGCGACGGTATCGGTCGGCCCGCCGTTGTTGGTCAGGCCGTCGGTAGTATCTAGCTCCGGATTGGTGCTGTTGGATGAACCGGTGCCTCCAAAGTCGCACGATGCATCGTCGGAAATTTCGTAACCTTGATCGATGGGAAGGCCGACCCCGTCACAGTTATCTCCTGAGCTGTCGGCCAGGATGCTCGCGCTGATCGTGAGAGAACCGGCCTTGTCGATATAAAGACATGCGCCAGAGGTCGCATCGTTCTGGTAGAAGGTGGTGAAGCTGATCGTGGTGCTGCCATCCGCAGAATAGATACCGCCGCCGTCGGCAGCGTAGTCACTGGCGAAGGTACTGTTGATAACGGTTAATTTGCCGCTGTTATAAACACCGCCACCATTGTCGAATGCGCCGTTGTCGTAGACGGTGGAATTGGTGAGAACTAGAGCGCCGTCGCTCTCGACATTGATGGCGCCGCCGTCGCCGCTCACGGCCCCGTTGTACTGGAGTGTGGAGCTGTCAACGCTGGTGGTGCTGGCAACAACATCGATTGCGCCGCCATTGTCGAATGCGGCGTTTTCTTCCGGAGCATCTCCAAGGGTGCAGTAGCTGATGGTGGTAGGGCCCGAAGTCTCAATCGCACCGCCGTTGACGTCGGCTTCGTTGCCCCCGAGGACGCTATCAACGATTAACATCGCGCCGCTGTTCAGGATGGCACCGCCGTCGATCGAAGCTTCGTTCTGGTAGAAAGTGCTCCCAAAAATATCAAGCGTTCCCTGGGTGCCGTTCGAGAGCGCGCCCCCGAACACGGCGTCATCGCCGCCAAAAAAAGAATCGGCGATGGTCAGGGCGCCGTCGTTAGCGATAGCGCCGCCAACACCGCCAGAATTCTC
Organism: Binataceae bacterium (SeqCode); assembly: GCA_035506935.1. Classification (GTDB taxonomy): domain Bacteria; phylum Desulfobacterota; class Binatia; order Binatales; family Binataceae; genus DATJOQ01. The sequence continues at coordinate 8,047 of DATJOQ010000242.1, forward strand.
ACAGTCATCAATGCTGAGATAAGTTATGTTTAAGGTGGCGCTCGACAACACCAGGAAGCATTCGACCGAATTGCCGCCATCAATGGTTATTTCCACGGCATCCTGGTTGATAGTCAGGTTGTTCTGGATTGGTGGTAGCCGGCTCCCCAGAGAGATCGTCCCGGTGTTGAGGCTGGGATCGAACTCGATATCGTCGAGCCCGGTGCCAGTAGCGCAATCACCGCCGCTCATGTCAATCCCGGGCGAATTGGCGTTGTTGATCGCCTTGCGCAGGCTGCACGCGTGGTCACCTGGGGTGTTATCGTCGACCAGCGTGGTCACGGTGATCACGTTGAGGCCGGCGTGTACCGAGGGTCGAATCAGAATGATGACCAGCGGCGTCAGCAGAACCAGCGCGCCGATCAGGGCCATACGTCCCAGACCGACCGATTCGCGCAATTTTGCGCCCATCGCGCGCCAACCACGGAGAAAGAAATCGAGCGACCCTTGCGAGCCCAAAAATTTCCCGCTCATTACTACCCCCTGAGAGCGACTGCTGACGCCGGTTATGTGTGTGTGTTTGTTGAGCAAGAGCGGTTTACCATAAAGTGAAAAGAACTTCAAATTGCCATCGCTAGGCGACGGTTGAAGACATAAACCTTAAACTGATTGCCTTAGAACCGAAGCGCGCAATGGTTTTCGCCGTCAAATTCGCCGTCGAAGGGATGCTACGCGACTGCGCAAGCTTGCTGCCGGAAGGCGTCGAATCGGTATTGCGCGCGCTTGAGGAAAGTGGAATTTCCGGCGCCCGCTTCGACTATCATCGAGAGATCTTCAGCATCGAGCTCGACCCGGCGCTTGTCTCGTGGAGCGACGTCCGCGAATCGGTGCGACGTGCGGGCGAGCGCGACGGGCGCCTCTTTCTGGCGGTGGTGATGAGCCTCTGAGCGCGATTTGCACGCGGGCGCCAAACAATTTAAGAATCGTTTCCGAACCTCGCGTTTCGCTTGGTCTCGAAACGCCGCGCCCCGGATTCGGCGGATTCGGCTCGGGGCGGGCGCAGGCACCTTAAGGAGCAACTGTAATGTCCGCACTCATGCCGCTCAGCGGCGTCAAAATTCTGGACTTGTCGAAACTGGCCCCCGGCCCCCATTGCACGATGATCCTAGGCGACCTCGGCGCCGATATCATCAAGATCGAAGAACCCGGTCCGCCCACCGGACGCCGCGTCGAGCAGGCGGGCAAGGCCGCAAGCGCGGCGCGCAAACCGAGCGGCTTCGGCAGCTCGCCCTACAATGCGCTCGCGCGCAACAAGCGCTCGATCGGCCTCAATCTCAAGAGCGGTCCGGGCAAGGAAATCTTCATCCGCCTGGTGCATCGCGCTGACGTGGTGGTCGAGGAGTTTCGTCCGGGCGTGGCCAAGCGCCTGGGGATCGACTACCCGGTGCTTTCGTCGCGTAATCCGCGATTGATCTATTGCGCGTGCACGGGCTTCGGCCAGACCGGTCCATACCGAGACCTGGTCGGCCACGATATCAACTACATCGCGACCGGCGGCGTGCTCTCGATGATTGGCCGCAAGGATCAGCCGCCCACCATTCCGCAGAACCTGCTGGCGGATTACGCCGGGGGCGGGATGCACGCTGCGCTGGGAGTGCTCGCGGCGCTGCTCGCGCGCCATCAGACCGGCCGCGGTCAATACGTCGACGCGGCGATGCTGGACGGTTCGATGCTGGTAATCGCGCAGGCCATCTCGGCCTATTACGCCACGCGCAAGATTCATCCGCGCGGCGAAACTCCGTTCGATGGCCTGGCCCCGCACTACAATTTGTATTTAACCGCAGACAATAAGTATATCACGATCGGCGCGGTAGAGCCGTGGTTCTACGCCAATCTATGCCGCGCGCTCGGCCGCGAGGATTTTATCGAGGACGAATACAATAAGGCCAAGTACCCGGAGATCCGTCAGGCCTTCACCGAGATATTCAAGACCAAGACCCGCGACGAATGGTTCGAGATCTTGACCAAGAGCGATATCTGCGTGGGCAAGATGCTGGATCTGAGCGAAATCGAGCACGATCCGCAGATTCGCGCGCGCAAGATGATCGTCGAAGTAGACACGCCCTCGGGCGAGAAGGTCAACCAGATCGGTATCTCGATAAAGTTGTCGGAAACTCCGGGCTCGATAAGGAGCCTGGCGCCGCGCCTGGGCCAGCATACCGACGAGATTCTGAAGGATCTCGGCTATAGCGAGGGCGAGATCGCGCGCTGGCGCGAAGACGGCTCGATCAAGTAGCAGGCGCGAACCGCTGGCGTAGGCAAACCAGATCATACGCTCCGCAATTACGGGGAGAACCATATGAAGGTCGGATTTATCGGGCTAGGCGCGATGGGCAAGCCGATGGCGCTCCATCTCACACAGGCCGGCAACGAGGTGGCGGTGTACAACCGCTCGTCGGGACAAACTGCCGAGCTCGAAAAGGCTGGCGCGCGCGTCGCTCAATCGCCGGCGGATGCCGCGACGGGCGCCGAAGTGGTGATGACCATGATCGCGGACGATTCCGCCCTCGAGGCGGTGATGTTCGCTGGCGGCGCGCTGAAATCGATGAATCGTGGTGCGCTCCACGTCTCGTTCAGCACCATAAGTCCCGATATGTCCAAGCGCCTCGAACAGGCGCACGCCGCGGCGGGGCAGCATTACGTATCGGCGCCGGTATTTGGGCGTCCGGAAGCGGCTGCAGCCAAGAGGCTTTGGGTGGTTGCCGCCGGGGCTCCAGCGGATATCGAGCGATGTCGGCCGTTGCTCGAAGCGGTCGGGCAGGGCGTTATCGTCGTGGGCGATCAGCCGTGGGTGAGCAACGTGGTGAAGATCGCCGGCAATTTCATGATCATTTCGGCGATCGAGTCATTGGCTGAGGCTTTCGTCCTGGTTCGCAAGGCGGGCGTGCGGCCCGAGCGATTTCTCGAGATCTTCAACGGCAATCTGTTTAAATCTCCGGTGGTTCAGAATTACGGCATGATAATGGCCGAAGAGCGCTTCGATCCGCCCGGCTTCAAGCTGCGTCTGGGCTTGAAGGACGTGAACCTGGCCGTGGCGGCGGCAAAGATGCTCGGAGCGTCGATGCCGATGGGTGAGGTACTGGTGAGACAGTTTGAAGACGCTATCAGCCGCGGGATGGGCGAGATCGACTGGTCGGCGCTCGCTCGCCTTAACGCGCAGAACGCCAATCTCGAGCCGCGGAGCAAATCGGCTTCTTAAGGCTCGCGGGGTAGGTTTGCGGGGGCATGGTCAGTATAATCCAGCTTTGATGAGGATCCTGACCGTCGCGGGATGGCGCCTGTTTTTTGCCTGCGCACTTCTGCTCAACGGATGTGCTGCGGCTGCGCTTTTGCCCATGGGTTTTCAGGCGGTAGAAGCGGCTGGCGCCATAACCGGAGCCTCGATCACGGGTAAGAATCCCGACGAAGATCCGGACAAGACCGAAAGCGATCCGCAGAGCGCTGAATGCCAGCAGTTGCTGACCGCGCTACCATACATCGCCGAGGTTCGCGCCCAACCCGGCCAGGCTCCCAGAATTCGCCAGATGACGATCGGAGTGGTCAAGGGCGAACAGCGTTGGACTGTGGTCCATGATGCCGACAGCGACGGCAACGGATGGCGGACCGAGAGCGCGCTTACCCAGCTCGACTTCAATCCGCCGCTGGAGAGCGCGCTGGCATCGACCAAAAGTCGATATATGATCACCGCGCCCGCCGATCCGACCAACCAGGCCGAGGCCAACCAGCTAATGACCTTTACCCTGGCGTTTGGCCCTCGGGTTGGGACCTACGACTGGAACGGCAAGCGCTACGAGTATTCGGTGACGAGGAAGCTGCCCTGTCTGCCGGCGCCCGCGCCTGAGCCCGGAGAGCCGAATTCCTGAAACTTGTTGGGCGCGAGCGGTCGGCTTTTCTTTGCGCATCGCGGCCGTGCGAATAAGATGACGGCGTGAACCAACCCCAGGTCCTTTTCATGCGCGGCTTCTATGGCGAGCCGCTTTATATCGAGCGGACGCAGGGTGCGTACCTCTTCACGCGCGACGGCCGCAAGATTCTCGACGGTGGCAGCGGCGCGATCGTATGCAACGTCGGTCACGGGCGCGAAGAACTGGCCAAGCTCGCGGCCGAGGTGTTGACGCAAATCGACTACGTGGTGCCGATCTGGATCTCGCCTGAGCGCGAGCGTCTGGTGACGCGCTTGTCGCGCTGGACGCCGCCGGGGCTCCGACGCTTCTTCTTTACCAGCGGCGGCTCGGAAGCGGTCGAGATGGCGCTCAAGTTCGCGATCTTCTACCAGGGCCTCAAAGGCCGTCCGCAAAAAACGAAAATCATATCGCGCCGCCTCGCATACCACGGCAATACCCTGGGCGCGCTTTCAGCCAGCACCAATCGCGCGCGGCGCAAGAACTTCGAGCGCGTGCTGATCGATTGGCCAAAAATTCCGCCCAGCTACTGCTATCGATGTCCGTGGAACAAGACCTATCCCGGATGCGAGCTGGAATGCGCGAGCGCGCTGGAAGACGAAATCCGCCGCCACGGAGCCGATTCGATCGCCGCTTTCATCGCCGAGCCGATTGTTGGCGCGAGCGGCGGCGTGATCGCGCCGGTTGCCGAGTATTGGCCGCGAATCGCGGAGATTTGCCGGCGCAACGATATCCTGCTGATCGCCGACGAAGTGATGACCGGCTTCGGCCGCACCGGCAAGCGCTTCGCGGTCGAGCATTGGAACGTCAAGCCGGATCTACTGGTTGGAGGAAAAGGGTTAACTGGTGGTTATGTCCCGATGGGGATGGTGGCGGTGGACGAAGTGCTGGTCGAAGAGTGCGAACGCGCGGGCGGCGACTTCATGTTTTTCACCTACAGCGCTCATCCGCTGGCCTGCGCGATGGCGGATCGGGTTCTGGAAATCATGGAACGCGAGAATCTGGTCGAACGCGCGGCGACAGTCGGTGCGCGATTGGGCGCGCGGTTGAAACAGACGCTAGGCGACCATCCGATAGTCGGTGAGATTCGCGGCCTCGGGATGTTCTGGGGAATCGAGCTGGTGCGCGATCGCGCCTCGCGCGAGCCGCTTCCGCCTGCGGCGCGCACAACGAGCCGCGTGATGGCGGCGGCGCTAAGGCGCGGGCTGTTCGTCTATCCCGCGACTGGCATGGCGGAGGAGCGAGGCGGCGACGGATTCATGGTCGCGCCGCCGTTCGTGATCGGTGATGAAGAGATTGAGTTTATCGCGCACACGTTGCGCGCCACACTCGACGAAGTGAGCTCTGGCCTGAGTGCAGAGGCCGCACACGCTTAGGAGGCGCCGCACGGGCGAACCATCCGGTGGCGATGCGAAGTGGACGGGCGGGTGAGACGGTTCGCGGTGAGCGCGCGCTCAGACCGCCGCATAAGGACGCGCTCAAGCTCGATAGCGGCATCTGGCCGCGCAACGCGCGATGCGCGCTCTGTCTGACCTTCGACTTCGACGCCGATTCACCTTACAGCGACAGGCCCGAAGCGGGCCTGACCGTGCGCTCGCGCGGAGTTTACGGAGCGCGTGTCGGTATCTATCGCGTGCTTGAATTGTTGCAGCAGTATGATTTGCCGGCGACTTTCTTCGTGCCCGGATACACCGCCGAAATTTATCGCGACGCGACGCGCGCGATCGTGCGCGCCGGTCACGAGCTGGCCCATCACGGCTACTACCAGGAACGCTCGGGCAAGCTGCCCAAGGAGGACGAAGGCGCGGCGCTGGAGCGGGGCGCCGCGGCGCTCGCGCAATTCACTGGCGTGCGCCCGCTCGGTTATCGCTCGCCCGCCTGGGAATTGAATCCGGAATCACCGAAGGCGCTGGCCCAGGCCGGTTTTCTCTACGACTCGAGCCTGATGGACGATGAACGCCCCTACATAATCGAGACCGGCAAGGGGCCTCTGGTAGAATTACCGATCGATTGGGTACTCGATGATTTCACGCACTTCCAGTTCTCGCCGCCCGCGGTCCAGGGACTGTCGGCGCCATCGAAGGTGCTCGAGATCTGGCTGGATGAATTCGATGGATTTTATGAGAGCGGTGGATGCTTTATTCTGACCATGCATCCGGAGGTGATCGGGCGCCATCACCGGATGAAGCTGCTGGAGCGATTTATCCAGTACGTGATGCGCCGGCGGCGCAGGATCTTCGTCGCGAGCTGCCTTCAGGTCGCGCGACACGCGCTGGAAACCGCGCGTTAGCTTAGTTCGGCGGCGATCCGTCGCGAAAAAAGGACGATTCTAGGATGCCAGATAAACTGCTCGGACCGACTTCGCATTACTTCTACTCGCAGCGCTTGAAACTCCATTATGTCGACTGGGGTAATCCGGACAAACCGCTGGCGGTTCTAATTCACGGCGGTCGCGACCACTGCCGCAACTGGGATTGGGTCGCGCTCGATCTGCGCAACCACTTCCATCTGGTGGCGCCCGATCTGCGCGGCCACGGCGATTCCGATTGGGCGATCGGCGGCAACTACGGCATGGTCGATTACGTGCTGGACGTGGCGCAATTGATGGACGCGATCGCGCGTGAGCCGATAATCCTGATCGGCCATTCGCTGGGCGCAGCTATCTCGCTGCAGTACGCGGGCACCTTCCCGGAGCGGGTCAAACGCCTGATCGCGATCGAAGGTCTCGGTCCGCCCCCCGCGATGGTGAAGCCGTTGGTTGCGCACCTTCGCATGAAGCAGTGGGTGAGCGACATGCAGGCGCTCGCGCGGCGCAAATCGCGCGAATACAAGACTATCGAAGAAGCGCTGGCGCGAATGCGCGAGGAGAATCCGCATCTTAGCGTCGAGCAGGCGCGCCATCTTACCGTCCACGGCGTACGCCGCAACGAGGACGGCACCTATTCCTGGAAATTCGACAACTACACCCGCGCGAGCTCGCCCTATCTGTTCAATCTCGCCGACGCGATGGAGATCTGGCGTCAGATAACGAGTCCTTGTCTGCTGGTCGCGGGCGATGAATCATGGGCCACGGAATGGGAGAAGGACCGTAGGTATGAGGCTTTTCGATCCGCTGAGCGGGTTACGATCAAAGGCGCGGGCCACTGGGTCCATCACGACCAGTTGGGCGAATTCTTGAAGGCGGCGCGCCGATTCCTGGGCCTTTGAGCAACGGCGAAACAGCTCACGCGCGGGAATTGCCCGCGCCTGCTCGATGGCACTGGCCGCCGCAGCCGGGCACTCAGCTCGAGTACTTTTGGCTGATCATCGTGGGCGCGCTGGTTGGCGTACTCGGTGCGCTCGCGAATCTCGGCTTCCGCGTCCTGATCCAATCCAGCTCGTGGCTGTTTCAGGGCGTGGAATGGACCGCGCTTGAGATCGCGCGCGGCTCATGGTTCGTTCTGCTGACACCGATCGTCCTGTTGAGTGGCGGCGTCGCGCTGCTCGGATTGAACTTTTTCTTCCCTGGCGAAGTATTCGGTTACGGATTTCCGGATTTTCTCGTGATGCTGCATCTGGGACGCGCGCGCGTCGAGCGCCGCTGGATCTTTATCAAGGCGGCGGGCGCGGCGATCTCGCTCGGCGCCGGAGCGTCGGTGGGCCGCGAAGGTCCGATAGCGCAAATCGGCGCCGCGGTGGGCGGCACGGTCGCGCAACTGGTGCGGCTTCCCGCCGAGCGCGCCAAGGTGCTGATCGCATGCGGCGCCGGCGCCGGTATCGCCACCACCTTCAATGCCCCGATCGGCGGATTACTGTTCGCGCAGGAGATCATCCTGCTGGGCGAGCTCGAATTGAGCAGCCTGACGCTGATTATCGTCGCTACCACGGCCGGCGTGATTACCTCCCGCGCGATCTCCGGCGACGCCGCGGTGCTGCACGAGCATCATTTCGTCCTGCGCAGCTACTGGGAGCTCTTGACCTACGGGGTGATGGGCGTTGCGCTGGGCCTGCTGTCTGCCTTTTACATCAGGTTTTTCCACGCCATCATGGATGCCTTCAAACGTCTTAGCGCAGCAGCATGGGTCAAGCTGGCGATCGGCCTGTCTATTGTCGGACTGGTTGCGGCTGTGCTGCCCCAGAATTTATCCGACGGCTATCCGGTAATCGACCAGGCGTTGGCTGGTGAATTGTCTATTGCGCGCATGGCGGTGCTGGTCGCGGCCAAGATCTTCGGCAGCAGCGTCTCGCTCGGATGCGGCGCGCCAGGCGGCGTGTTTGGCCCGATCTTTTTTATCGGCGCGATGGCCGGGGGAAGCTTTCGCGGCCTCTCCGCGCTGCTCTTGCCGGGGCTCACGGCGCCGCGGGGTTCGTACGCGCTGGTCGGCCTGGGTGGATTTCTCTCCGCTACCAGCAGCGCTCCGTTGACCGCTCTGTTTCTGCTGGTCGAAATGACGCAGGACTATACCATCGCTCTGCCCGCCCTGATTACCCTGATCACCGCTTTAGCAGTCGCGCGCGCGATCGAGCCGGAGTCGATCGACACCTACGCGCTCAAGCGCGAAGGCAAGAGTTTGGAAATCGGCAAGGATCGCATGCTACTGGCGCAGATATCGGTTGCCGCGGTGATGACCCGTGAGCCGGTGACGCTGCGCGAGAGCGATCCGTTGCCGGAGGTTTTGCGCGTGGGCGGCGAGACGTCGCAATCGATCCTGCCGGTGGTGGCTGAGGAGGGCGCTTTGACCGGCGTTATCGTGACGCGTGAGCTGCTTACGCTGATCGGCAGCGGCGACCGGATGACGCAACTGGTAAACGCGTTCGATATCGCTCTGCGAAATTTTCCGACCGTCACTCCGGATGCAACTCTGGATCACGCGCTGATGCAGATCGAGGGCGAGGGAGTCGAGGAGATCCCGGTGGTCGACAACGAGGGCCGTTTCCTAGCGATCGTTACCCGCCACGCTATCGCTCAGGCCTTCAACCGCACCACCATTTCGCTCTCCGCGCTGGCCAGCCGCGAGCCGACGATCCAATGGTCTACTGGCTACCGCGTGATGCGGATAAAAATCACCCTTACCGGCGAAGGCAAGTCGCTGCGCGATCTCGATCCGCGGGTGCGATTCGGCGTCAGCGTGCTGGCGGTGCAGGAGGCGCACGGCGGCTTTATCCCGATTGGGCCGGATCGACCTTTCCAGTCCGGCGACGTGATCGTGGCGGCCGGCCTACAAAACAGCCTGCGCATGTTCCAGCGCGAAGTCTAAACGCTGCGGCAGTTGAGCGGCTGCCGCAGCCGCGCAAATTATCGCCGCAGCCCCATCTGGTCGAGTTTTTTGATCACCCAATCGACCCGGTCGTTGCCCCAGAACGGCTCACCTTCCACTAAAAAGGTCGGCACGCCGAAAATGTTGTCGCGCTCGCCCTCGGCGAAGCCTTGCGCGAGCTGGGTCGGCCCTTCCTCGGCCGCATAGCGCTCAAATTCCTGAGCGTCGAGACCCACTTCTTGCAAAACCGCCCCGACCGCCGCGCGATCTTCGACGTCGAGCTCGCGTTTGAAAAAACGCTCGAAGACTCGGTCCGAAAAGGGCCGGAACTTGCCCGCTTTCATCGCGAACAGGCCGGCAGTTGCCACCAGGCGCGCGTTGAAGATCCTCTGCGGAGCTCGAATCGTGATTCCGCGCTCGTTGGCGAAGCGGCGCACGTCGCGATACAGGTACTTAAGCTTGTTCCGATTGCGCTCGCTGCGGTCGGCCGTGTCGTCGTAGATGTGGCGAATCTTGACCGCGAACGGGATGAAGCGCAGGCGCACGCGATGGCTCTGCTCGAGCGCGTACGCCGGTTCCATCGCCAGGTAAGTGTAGGGGCTGGTGTAGGCGAAATACAGTTTGATTTCCACTAGCGCTTCACTCATAAGCCTAACTTCTTAAACGAATGGCGAAATAACTCAACTTCTTAGCTGACGGTCGCGTCGCTTGACCAAAAAAATTTTTACTACTACCAGTGGCTTTGCGCCATCTGCTGCAGCGCTCGCGAGACGCGATGCCTATGAAGAGCGGCGAGGTTTCAATTTGAACGATCGAGCACGCGCCGGCCATGACCGGCGACGATTGCACTGCCCGGCGACGCCCTCACCCGCCGCGATAAATCCATCGAGTTGCCTGGAACGTAGCTGATTATGGGAATGAGCAAGAAGCTTTTGACAGGTTTCTTCACGGGATTAACCCTGCTCTTCGCGCT
>DATJOQ010000243.1:0-7256 GCA_035506935.1 Binataceae bacterium (SeqCode)
CTGAACATTTTCTCATAGACGTTATTGCTCGCCGAAGGATGCAAACAAAATTGCTGCGGGTCTTAGCTAATATTGCACGCTATGCAGACCGTAATCGGAGGCGGCGCAGCGACGTTAGCTGGATAGTCTAAATGGGCGAAAAGCTCCGGAATTATTCCCACGGCGGCTGGTCGCCGTTCGTCGCCAGCATGGAATGGTAGCCCGGCTTCATCATCATCTCGTGCAGTTGGCGCCGGCGGATTCCCTGGTTGCCGCCGTCGTATAGCGGGAACACCATCGCTTCGCGCATCAGACGTTCGAGCGGCGTGAATTTGGTGTAGCTCTCGACGCCAACCACGCGCATCGCGTCGTACACCGTCTGCACCGCGATTTCCGAGCATCGCACCTTGGTCATGATCGCCAGCTCATCGCCCGTGCCGCCGGTGCTCTCCAGGTAGTGACACGCCTTCCACGTGAGATAGCGCGCCTCTTCGACCCTCATCTTGATATCCGCCAGCATGTAGCCGACGCTCTGATATTCGATCACCGGCACCGGACCGAGACGCTTCTCGCGCCGCGCGAAGTCGAGCGCGTATTCGAACGCCGCGCGCATCACGCCCACGCACGCCGCCCCGATCAGCGCCGCGGTCCAGCTAAACGCACCGGTGACGAGTTTCTTCGCGCCGGCGCCGACCGTACCAATCAGATTGTCGATCGGCACACGAACGTTCTCGAAATTAATCGCTGGAGTGACGACCCCGCGATGGCCGAGCTTGTCGTACACGTCCGCCACTTCGATTCCCGGTAAATTGCCGGGTATCGCGATCATCGCGAGAGATTCGTTGGCCGGCTTGTTCGGGTCGGTGCGGCAGAGCGCCAGGTACAGATGCGCGCCCTTTTTGTCCCATCCGGTGCCATTGGTCGTGTAACGCTTGCGGCCGTTGACGATCCAGTGGTCGCCCTCGCGCCGCGCGATCGTCGCGACCCCGGCGGGCGGCTGCGCGGAGTCGAAGTTGGCGCCGCCGCCGGCGTCGGTAAACGCGAATGCCGCCAGCAGGTCGCCTTCGCGATCGTTGACGAAGTCCGCAAGGAAGCGCCGTTTCTGCTCATGCGTGCCGCCCTGCAGAATTGGCTGCAGCGCGAGCCCGTTGCCGAGCAGGGTGGTGGGTACGTTGACGTCGATTCGCGTGAGTTCTTCGGAGGCGATCGCGATATCGATCATCGAAAAGCCGAGACCGCCGTAATCTTTCGGGATGAAGGATTTCGTCAGGCCCGCATGCGCCATCTCGCGAAACGCCTCGCGCGTGGCCACGAACGCCTCCCACGGATCGGCAATTCGATCGACTCTGGCCGCTACCGGCGCCAACACTCGTTCGGCGAAGGCGCGAGCGTTGGCTTGAAGCTCTCGCTGAGATTCCGTGAGCGTAAAATCGATAGCCACGGCACGCCTCCTATGCGGACGGAAATGACAAACGGACCGTCGCAAGAAATCATCGGACACCAACTCAAGAAATGTCAAACTTTGCTACGCATCCGCGCAGCGATAGTTACCTCTTTTTCACGTTCGCGGAGCCTCTTTCCTTTCAAATTTCCTATAACCAGCTATGAAAGGAAAAGTCCGTCCGCACTGTCGATTACCGCAGAAAAATGTCTCAACCTGTTGCGGTTTTCCTTTCATTTCTACTATCGTAGCTTTTGAGAGGAAACCTTGACGGTTCAGGAACTAACCGCCGAACAGCGTAGGATAGCCGTCGACGCTGCCCAGCTTTATGAACATTTTCTCGACCTGCATCAGGAATACAGGGAGTTCAGGGGTGGACTGCACTGGAAGCGGGTGGGGTCCAAGGAGTACCTGGTGAAGACGCTCGACCGCGAAGGGCACCAGCAGTCGCTCGGTCCGCGTTCCTCGAACACCGAGGAAGCTCTTCGCCGATTCACCGACCGGAAGACAGAACTCAGAGGGCAGCTCAAGGTTCTCGAAGAAGGGATCGCTGCCCGAGCTAAGTACTGCGTCGCAGCCGGAGTAAATCGCGTCCCGAGAATTGCCGCCGACATTGTCCGACTACTCGACTCAAGAGGCGTTCTGGGCACACACCTAATCATCCTCGGCAGCCACTCCATTTACGCCTACGAGATGGCCGCCGGCGTACAGCTCAAGGCTGGTCTTCTTCACACAAACGACCTCGACGCCCTGCTCGACACAAAAACCGACCTGGAGATTGCGGGTGACGTCCGCAACGCTGGCCTGTTGGGACTGATTCAGAAGGTCGACAAGACCTTCCGCCTCTCGCGTCAACGTTCATTCCGCGCCGTAAACAGCAAAGGCTTCATGGTCGACCTCATACGCGCCTTGATTAAGCACCACGGCCGAGCCACGAGTCTGGGCAGCCGTGAAGACCTTGTTGCGGAACCTATGCAAGGGTTGGACTGGCTGACTGACGCACCTAGATTCAAGCAAATCGTTTTTGCCGAAAACGGCTATCCGGTGAGATTTATCGTGCCCGATCCTCGAGTTTATGCGTTGCACAAATTGTGGCTCTCGACCAATCCAACTCGAGATCCGTTGAAACGAAAGCGCGACTTCCGCCAAGGCGAAACTGTCGCTAGTCTCGCTCTCGAGTATTTGAATCTGAGCTTTGACGACGACGTTATAGACAAACTCCCTCCGGAGCTCAGATCTAAGAGAGCGGGTCTGGTCGATCGTCTGCGCAGTCGTAAATCCACCGAGCGTGGGGAGCGCGGCCGCTCGCTTCCAGCGGGCTTTGAAGATATCGAGGAAGAATCCGGTGAACCTCCGACCGAAAAACCGATTCAATCATCCCGCCCGCGAAAGATTAGGCAGCGATAGGCACTTACCGAGGGTGAGCTCATTTTAATAAGCATCAAGACGACGTCCCTCCGTGCACGAATCTTTGCTATTCGTGACGTGGTAACCCACATTGAAGGCCACCCCGGGGGTGGATTGCCGCGCCGAACCCCCGATCGTTAAACTCTAACTGAAAGTAGTTTCGCGGTGATTGGCGCCATGCTTCTAATTGGCGAATGGGCAGCGTGGGCGCCGCGGTCGGCAGGCAATTCAAAACCCCAAATCAGGGGAGTTGAAGGACGATGGAAACGCTTCAAGACCTGGATCCTGAAGAAACCGGCGAATGGCTCGATTCGCTCGACGCGTTGATCGACGCGGAAGGCGTCGATCGCGCGCATTTCCTGCTCGAGAACCTGATCTACAAGGCGCGCGAGCGAGGCGCTTTCCTGCCCTACAACGCCAACACCCCGTACGTGAACACGATCCCCGTCGATCAACAGCCCCGCTATCCGGGTGACCGGGAGATCGAACGCCGTATCAGCGCGATCGTGCGATGGAACGCGGTAGCGATGGTGGTGCGGGCAAACAAAGACCACTCCGAGTTGGGTGGCCATATCGCGACCTTTCAATCGGCCGCAACGCTCTACGATATCGGCTTCAACCATTTCTGGCGCGCTCCTGGCGATGATCATAGTGGAGACCTCATCTACACCCAGGGACATTCCTCGCCCGGCATTTACTCGCGGGCTTTCGTCGAAGGCCGCCTGACCGAGGATCAATTGCTGAACTTCCGCCGCGAGGTCGACGGCAAGGGCTTGTCATCGTATCCCCATCCGTGGCTGATGCCGGATTTCTGGCAATTTCCCACCGTTTCGATGGGACTCGGGCCGATGATGGCGATCTACCAGGCGCGCTTCATGAAATATCTGCAGGGGCGCGGACTCGCGCATACCGACGATCGCAAAGTCTGGTGCTTCGCCGGCGACGGCGAGATGGACGAGCCCGAGTCGTTGGGCGCAATTTCGCTTGCCTCGCGCGAGCGCCTCGACAATTTGATCTTCGTGGTCAATTGCAACCTGCAACGCCTCGACGGTCCGGTGCGCGGCAACGGCAAGATAATCCAGGAGCTCGAAGCGGTCTTCCGCGGCGCCGGATGGAACGTGATCAAGGTGATCTGGGGCAGCAACTGGGACGCGCTCTTGGCGCGCGACAAGCTCGGATTGTTGCGCAAGCGGATGGAGGAGGCGGTCGACGGCGAATACCAGGCTTTCAAGGCGCGCAATGGCGCCTACGTGCGCAAGGAATTCTTCGCCAAGTATCCCGAGCTGCTCGACATGGTCTCCGGCATGACCGACGAGGAGGTATGGCAGCTACGACGCGGCGGCCACGATCCGCTGAAGGTTTACTCCGCCTACGCCGCCGCCGTGGCCCATCGCGGCGAGCCCACCGTGATACTCGCCAAGACCATCAAGGGCTACGGGATGGGCGCGGCGGGCGAAGGGATGAACATCACCCATCAGGCCAAGAAGATGGGTCTCGAAGAGCTGAAGGCGTTTCGCGATCGCTTCAAGATTCCGGTGCCCGACGATCAGATCGGCGACGTGCCGATCTATCGGCCGGCCGACGACAGCGTCGAGATTAATTACATCAAGGCGCGCCGTGCCGCACTCGGTGGAGGGATCCCGCAACGCCGCCGCCGCTCGGCCTCGCTCGAGGTTCCCCCCCTTTCGGCGCTCGAGGCCCAGCTTCGCGGCACCGACGATCGCGAGATATCCACCACGATGGCGTTCGTGCGCATCCTGTCGGCGCTGGTGCGCGACAAGAATATCGGTAATCGAGTGGTGCCGATCGTGCCCGACGAATCCCGCACCTTCGGCATGGAGGGGATGTTCCGCCAGCTCGGAATCTTCTCCCAGGTAGGCCAGCTCTACAAACCCGAAGACGCCGGGCAGCTGATGTTCTACCGCGAGCATCAGCAGGGACAAATCCTGCAGGAAGGCATCAACGAAGCCGGCGCGATGTCGTCGTGGATGGCGGCGGCGACTTCGTACAGCACGCACAATCTGCCGATGATCCCGTTCTACATCTTCTACTCGATGTTCGGGTTCCAGCGCGTCGGCGATCTGGCGTGGGCGTCGGGCGACATGCGATGCCGCGGATTCCTGCTCGGCGGAACTTCCGGACGCACCACGCTCAACGGCGAGGGGCTGCAGCACGCCGACGGTCACAGCCACGTGCTCGCGTCGGTGATTCCCAACTGCATCGCCTACGATCCGACGTTTTCCTACGAAGTCGCGGTGATCATCCAGGAGGGCTTGCGCCGGATGCTCAAGGAACAGGAAGACGTTTTTTACTACATCACGCTCATGAACGAGAATTACGTTCATCCCGCGATGCCCGATGGATCGCGCGAGGGAATTCTCAAAGGCATGTACCTGTTGCACCAGGGTGGCGACTCGAAATCACCGCGCGTGCAACTGCTCGGCTCGGGCACGATCCTGCGCGAAGCTATCGCCGCGGCCGAGTTGCTCAGGAACGACTTCGGCGTCGAATCCGACGTCTGGAGCGTGCCGAGTTTCACCGAGCTCAGGCGGGAGGGTCTCGAAGTCGAGCGATGGAACATGCTGCATCCGACCAGCCCGCCGCGCCGCAGCTACGTCGAAACCTGCTTGGCGGATCGATTGGGTCCCGCGGTCGCGGTGACCGACTACATCAAGGCGTTTGCCGACCAAATCCGCCCGTACGTGCCCAAGCGCTATCGCGTGCTCGGCACCGACGGGTTCGGCCGCAGCGATTATCGCAAACGCCTGCGGAGCTTCTTCGAGGTGGATCGATACTACGTCGCGCTCGCGGCGCTCAAGGCGCTGGCCGATGAAGAACAGATTCCGGCCTCGCGCGTCGCTTCCGCGATCGAGAAATACGACATCGATCCCGACAAGCCGAATCCGGCGACGGTCTAGGTCGATACTATGGCGACTCTAGTCGATATCAAGATCCCCGACATCGGCGATTTCAAAGACGTCGAGGTCATCGAGCTGATGGTGAAGCCGGGCGATCACATTCGCGTTGACGATCCCTTGGTCGCGATCGAGTCCGACAAGGCGACGATGGAAGTTCCCGCGCCGCAGGCGGGCGTGGTCAAGGAAATCAAAGTAAAGCTCGGCGACAAGGTGTCGGAAGGCTCGCCGATCGTGGTGCTTGAAGCCGACGCCGCTGCTGCTGAGGGCGAAGCCAAGCCGGCGCCGTCCGAAGCCAAAGCGCCATCGCCCGAGGGCGACGGCAGGGCTTCGACCGCGCCGCCGTCGCTCACGCTCGTGCCTCCGTCGGCGAAGGCGCCGGCGCCAGCCGCCGAGACTACGCCCGCGCCGCAGTCGCCTGCGGTTTCGCCGTCTCGTCCTACCTCGGGCCGATCATTGTCGCCGTTGGATTCAACCGCCAAGCCGCACGCGAGTCCTTCGGTGCGAAAATTCGCGCGCCAGCTCGGCGTCGATCTGAGCCTGGTCAAAGGCACCGGCCTCAAGGGGCGGATCTTCCGCGACGACGTGCAGAAGTTCGTCAAGGAATCGTTTACGAACCCCGCTGCAGGATCGCAGGGAGCGGGCGCATCGCTCGGCCTGGTGCAGTGGCCGAAGATCGATTTCACCAAATTCGGCGCGATCGAATCCAAACCGCTCTCGCGTATCCGCAAGATTTCGAAAGCCAATCTCGCGCGCAACTGGGTGATGATCCCGCACGTCACCCAATTCGACGAAGCCGACGTCACCGAGCTCGAAGCTTTCCGCCAGGAGATCAATCAGGCGCATTCCAAAGACGGCATCAGGGTGACGATCCTCGCGTTCATTTTGAAGGCGCTGGTCCCGGCGATGACCGAATTTCCGGAGTTCAACTCATCGCTCGACGGCGACAATCTGATCCTGAAGAAATATTTTCATCTGGCCTTTGCGGTCGATACGCCTGACGGCCTGGTGGTACCGGTGCTGCGCGAGGTCGACAAAAAAGGCGTGATCCAGATCGCGCGCGAGATGGGCCAGTTGTCGCAGCGCGCGCGCGACGGCAAGCTTCGGCCCGACGATATCCAGGGCGGATGCTTCACGGTTTCGAGCCTCGGCGGTATCGGAGGAACGGCGTTCACGCCGATCATCAACGCGCCGGAAGTTGCGATTCTCGGCGTGTCGAAGGTCGCGCACAAGCCCGTATATCATGACGGCACTTTCGTCGCGCGCCTGATGCTTCCGTTGTCGCTGTCATACGACCATCGCGTGATCGACGGCGCCACCGCGGTCCGATTCACGACGTATCTCGGCCAGGTGCTCGCCGATATGCGCCGCGCCCTTTTGTAATAGCGTCGCGTCATTCCGAGCGCGAAGCGTGAGGAATCACGATCCGGAGCGTAACGACGGATCGGACCCTCACCCCCATCCTCTCCTAGTCAGGGAGAGGGAGTAAGAAGGTCATGCGAGGGAAAAGACGC
>DATJOQ010000244.1:0-9291 GCA_035506935.1 Binataceae bacterium (SeqCode)
GAGACACCGACGGTCAGCCTGGCCGAGCTGTTCTGGGTTTTCTTTTATATCGGTGCGACCAGTTTCGGCGGAGGAGTGATCGCTTATCTTCGTGAACATCTGGTAACCCGCAAGCGCTGGCTGGACGAAGGTCACTTTCTCGCGGCGCTCGAGATCGGCCAAACCGTACCCGGATTGATCTCGACCAACGTCAGCGTGATTGTCGGAGGCCGCTTGCGCGGAGTCCGAGGCTCGCTTGCCGCCGCGGTCGGCACCACGCTTCCCGGTGCGATTATCGTGTTCATTCTTGGCCTGCTGTACACGCGTTTCAAAAACAATCCGGATGTAATCGCGGTGCTGCACGGAGTGGGCGCTGCGGCGGTCGGTCTTTTATTGGCGGTGACGCTCCAGATCGGCGGTCGAGAAATCAAGAAGTGGCAGGACTGGGTGATTCTCGTGCCGGCATTTCTTTTAGTCGCGATCTTCCACATCTCGCTGGTGCCGGTGCTGATCGTACTGGCGCCGATCGCGATTCAACTTAACCGGCCTGATCAAAAGGAACTTGCGGCGTACCACGAAGAGCGGGCTGCTTATCATTCACAAATGGCCGAGCATCATGGCCATCATGCGCGGCGGATGTTGCGAGGACGTGGTCATGAATAAGCTAATCACCCTGGTTAACGTGTTCGCGCTGTTGTCGATCCTGGCGGTCGGTGGCGGGACGGCGGTATTGCCGCAAATGAAGCACGATACCGTAACGACCCACCATTGGCTTACGGCCGAACAATTCACCGACATCTATAGCCTTGGGCAATTGGCGCCGGGCCCCAACATGAACATGGTGAATGTGATCGGCTATCACGTGGCGGGAATTCCCGGCGCGATCCTGGTGCTGCTCGCTTTCTACGTGCCGTCATGCACGCTGGTGTTCGCGGTCGGAAAGTTCTGGGATCATTTCGAGGGCTCGCCGTGGCGGGACGCGGTGCAGCGCGGGATGGCGCCGATAACCATCGGATTGATGTCGTCGGGCGTGTTTGCGATCGGCCGCACTGCTACCATCGATATCGACCGCTCGATGCGCTTCAATTTGATTACAGCAGCGATTACCGCGAGCGTGACGCTGATTCTGCTCAAGCGCCACATCAATCCCGCGCTGCTGATCTTAGCGGGCGGCGCTGCCGGATGGCTGGTGCTAAAGATGATGTGAGGTTACAGCGTCATCACGAGCTTGCCGGCGTAGCGGCGTGACAGCAGGGCCTGCAGCGCTTCGCTGGCTTGTCCGAGAGTAAACGTGGCAGCGATTTTCGGCCTGAGCCTGCCGGCCTCCCACCATCGCAGCATCTCCAGCATACCTGAACTCACGAGCCCCGGATCTCGCTCCGATTGCGCGCCCCACACCACGCCTATCACCGAGACGTTCTTCACCAAGACCAGGTTGGCCGGGACGTTCTGGACGCGTCCGGAAGCGAAACCCACCACCAGCATCCGCGCTTCCCAGTTGACCGCGCGCAGAGCCTGATCGAAAGCGTCGCCGCCGACCGGATCGTAAACCACGTCGGCGCCTTTTCCATCAGTCAGCTCACGCACGCGATCGCGAATGCTCTCGCGGCTATAATCTATGGTTTCGTGCGCGCCGTGCTCGCGCGCGACTGCGCATTTGTCCCCACTTCCGGCAGCTCCGATCACGCGCGCACCGAGTTGATTGCCGATCTCGACTGCGGTGAGACCAACTCCGCCCGCGGCGCCGGTTACCAGCAGCGTCTCGCCGGCTTTCAGCGAGCCGCGATAGGTAAGCGCGTAATGTGAGGTGCCGTAGACGACCGGAAATCCGGCTGCGGTTAGGAAGTCCATCCGGTCGGGAATCGGCCATACCAGGCCCGACGTAACCACGACCTCTTCGGCGTAACTGCCGCCCGCGCGCGTGAACGCCATCACGCGCTGACCGCGATTCAAGCCGGAGACGTTCGACCCGACTTCAGCGATCTCGCCAGCGCATTCCATCCCGGGCGTGAACGGGAGCGGCGGTTTGACTTGATACTTGCCTTCGATCATCAGCGAGTCGGCGAAATTCAGACCGCACGCGCGCACGCGAATTCGCACTTGGCCGGGCCCAAGCGGCGGGCTTGGGACATCGGCGAGTTCGAGATCCTGCAATCCACCAAGGTTGCGGCAGATCAGTGCTTTCACTTGCTTTCCTCTCGTTCCAGTTCGGCGCGGTTCCATTTGCCCCGGGTCGCAGCGGCTTCGTATGTGCTCTGGCAGAACTCGAGCAACGTCTGACGCGGCGATTTGGCGTTGCGCACATCGTCGTACATCAGGACGAATTCCGAAAGCTTGGTATTATAGGATGCCGCCGCCGGACGAATCGTCGCTTTCGAGAATTCCGCCGGCTGCGGAGCGGCGTACGAATAAAATGCCGGTCCTCCTACCGAGGCATCTCCCGGCCACCAACCGACGCTGCTAACTTCGTGAGAATAAGCTTCCTGCGTCATTTTATCTGCGCCGGGACGCGCAGGCGCGCGACGGCCGGAAAAGCGTGTAACCGCGAGATCGCAACTGCCCCAGAAGAAATGCACCGGGCTGGCCTTACCGATGAACCGTCCGCGAAATTCTTTCAAGACTGAATCGATGGAAACCAGCACCCGCCAGAATCGGTTTGCATATTCCGGATCGTACGAGGCATGCGTTACGTCCTTGTCGAACCGGATCGGATCGGGAATCTCAACCGGCATCGGCCAGATCTTCACTTCGATACCCATCGTGCGCAGCGTCGCCATGATTTCCGCATAAAACTCGGCGACCGAGCGCGGCATCAGCCGAATCGATTTGGTAGTGCCGTCGTTTTTGCTGATCAACAGCTCGTGTGCGATGAAATCGAACTGGATGTCGAAAATTTCTCCGTCACAGGGAATAGCTGAGGTGGTGAGGCCGCGCGCGTAGACATAGAGCGGAACATGCCACCAATGGTTCAGGTAGGGGCTCAGCGCCAAGCGCACTTTGCCCACGATCTGAGTCCACATGTGCAGTGTCGCGCGCGTGGGTTCCCACGCTTCCAGCGGGAGTGCCGGCCAACCAGCGTCCTGGTCCGTCATTTTCAGCTCCTCCAATATCGAGTCGGTTTGTCGCTGCGCTCTCGACCGCCATCGTCCAGTAATCAGCGACTATCGCCGATCTCAGGCGGTCGCTTTTTCACGCATCGTGACGAATTCCTCCGCCGCGGTAGGATGAACTCCGATAGTCGCATCGAACTGCGCCTTGGTCGCGCCGCATTGCATCGCGACCGCGAACCCCTGGATGATTTCGCCCGCGTAATCGCCAATCATGTGGCAGCCGACCACCCGGTCGCTTTTGCGGTCGACCACGAGCTTCATGAAAGCAGTCTCTTCGCGCCCGCTCAGTGTGTGTTTCAAGGGACGAAAATGCGATTTGTAGATGTCGACCTCACTGAATCGCGCGCGCGCTTCCGCCTCCGTCAGGCCGACGGTTCCGATCGGCGGCTGGCTGAACACCGCCGACGGAACGTTGTCATAGTCCACACACGTCGCGCGTTTGCCGAAAAGCGTTTCCGCGACCGCGCGACCTTCGGCGATCGCAACCGGCGTCAGATTCCTGCGATTAGTCACGTCGCCGACCGCGTAGATATTCTCGACGGACGAACGCGAGTAGCGGTCGACCGTGATCGCGCCTTCCTGATCAAGGGCTACGCCAGCCTCCTCGAGGCCGATTCCACGCGTGTTCGGATCGCGCCCGGTTGCGAACATGACGAGATCGGCGGTCACGGATGTGTCGCTATTGAGTGTGACATTCACGCCCGATTCGCCCTCGCGATCGATTCGCGCGACTTGGGTTTCGAAGCGCAGGTCGATGCCGCGCTTGCGCATCTCAACCGCCAGCGCCGCCCTCAAATCGTCGTCGAATCCGCGCAGGAAGGCCTTGCCGCGATGAACCACCGTGACGCGCGCGCCCAATCCGTGGAAAATCCCGGCAAACTCGAGACCCACATAACCGCCGCCAACAATCACTATTCGTGCTGGCATCCGATCGAGAAAAAAAGCCTCGTTCGAACTGATCGCGAGCTCGCCGCCGGGAACGTGCGGGCGCGTCGGCCATCCGCCGGTCGCCACCAGGATGTACCGGGTGGTGACGCGTTTGCCGCCGACAGAGATCGTGTGAGCATCAGCGACGCGAGCGCGTCCTCGCAGAATTTTCACGCCGGATTTGACCAGCAGATTTTCGTAGATGCCGTTGAGGCGGGCGATTTCGGTGTTCTTGTTCGCGATCAGTTTGTTCCAGTCGAATTGGCGTTCACCGACCGTCCAGCCGAATCCGGCCGAATCCTCGAACTCTTCGCTGAAGCTGGACGCGTAGACCATCAGCTTTTTCGGAATGCATCCGACGTTGACGCAGGTCCCGCCAAGATAGCGCTCTTCCGCGACCGCGACTCGCGCGCCGAGACCTGCTGCCACGCGGCTCGCGCGCACCCCTCCCGAACCGGCGCCAATCACGAACAGGTCGAAGTCGTACTTGTCAACCATCGAGATAATACCCCCGCCACTTGTGCCGTAAGCTTAGGCCAGCGAGTATCGGCTGTTCCATCCACTATGGAATTTACGTTAAAAATCCCAGTAAGCCGTTATCTTTTTGGCGACCACGATGCGAACACATAAGACCTACGTTCTGGTTCACGGCGCCTGGCACGGTGGATGGTGCTGGCGGCGCGTATCGCCACTGCTTATGCAGCACGGCCATCGGGTATTCTCGCCCACGCACACCGGATTGGGCGAGCGGGCGCATTTGATGACCCGCGAGGTCGGCATCGAAACTTTCGTCCAGGATGTCATTGGATTGATCGATATGGAGGAGCTGGAAAACATAATCCTGGTTGGACACAGTTTCGGCGGTAACGTCATCACCTGCGTCGCTGACAGAATGCCGCATCGGATCGCGCACATGGTTTACCTGGACGCGGCCGTCCCGACGAATGGACAAAACGCACTCGCGCCCTTGCCGAAAGCGGTTGCCGATGAGCGCATTCGACTCAGCAGGCAATTCAGCGGCGGAATCACGATGCCTATTCCAAGCACGGAGGTTTTCGCCGTGACCGAGCCGGCGGATGTGGCATGGCTGCAAGCTCATCTGCGGCCTCATCCGCTCAAGGCCTACACTGATCCGATACGATTCGAGCATCCCGCGGGCAACGGCCGACCCGTTACCTATATCGCGTGCACCGATCCTGAATACCCATTGCTCGCGAGCTCGCGTGATTATGCGAAGAAGCAGGCCGGCTGGACGTATGAAGAAATCGGCTGCGGTCATGACGCGATGGTTCTGGCGCCGGAGCGTCTCGCTGAACTTTTGCTCGCGATTGACGGATGAGATTATCCTCGGCGGCTGGATCGTGGAATTTCCCAACCGGCTGCCCTATTTTGAAACGGCGCGGTTGACGAACTTAAACATGCCTGCCGTTTAAATGCCTGGACGCGAAAGGATCTAACCATGAACGAATCGGAACGAATCACCGAAAGCGAAGCGCGAAAAATCGTAGCCAAGGCCGAAGCCGCTTTCCTCGCCGCGGATGTGCCACGAATCCTTTCGATGTTTACCCCCGACATCGTCGTCCGATACGCGGATTTTCCGGAAATGCGCGGGCTGGACGCGCTGGAGAAATTTTTGCGCGCGCGATTTGCGCGTCAGAAGGGATATCGACTGAAGAAGACCTTCCGTGCCGTTACCGGCAACATAATCGGCGACTCATGGGAAGGGCAGTGGGAAGACGTAAAGACCGGTAAAAAGATGATCGGCCGTGGGATGGAATTCCTGACCATCGTGAACGGCAAATGCGCTATCTGGGAGGCTGTTTTCAACGCGTCCGAACCCGACGGCGCTCCAGCCACCCCACTGACCTGAAGCGTCGACGTTTGCCGCAAAAAGTGCGTCGACCCATCAAATTGAAATGATGGGCCATTGCATTCTGATTACTCAGAGCATGGCCCATCTTCACCTGGTGTAAATAAATCAGGGCTTTTTTCGTCCGGCACGACCCATGCTCCATGCCCGGATTATGGAGTTCCTCGATAGCGTGCGACTTCGCAAGAATGCCGTTCCTGCTGCGCAGGGCGTCACACTTCCCGCACCGTCCGGAACTACTACCGAGATGAAAATAGTTGAAGCGATTCTCACACCCTACAAACTGGATGCGATCACGGAACTTCTCATCGAGCGCGGTTGCCAGGATATCGTGGTTTCCCTGGTGAAATGCTCGGAAATCCGGGATCCGAGGATGTCTCGTTACCGGGACGTCGAGTACGTCACCGACCTTCCTCCCAAAGTAAAGCTCGAAGTTGTGGTAGGCGACGCGGAGGCGATGCCGACTGTGCAGGCCATTCTCCATTGTTCGGGGAGTGAGTCGGGCGCGGATGAGTCAGTATCGATTGGCCCGCTGGAACAAGTCGTGTCGATCGGCATATCAAAGCCGGATTCCACTCCCATCGCGCACAGAGTCTGACCCCTCGCCCCGACACGCGGGATGGTGTGCAGGGCGGGAAGATCGGTCAAGGCGAAAAATATTCGCCTGCGGCCAGATGGCTGACGTCAACGAGGAAGTCCGATAGATCCTCGACGGCGTCAGTTATCGCCAGTTCGACCGGCGGATGGCTCGAAGGGCGCGGTTGGATCTGAAGCGCCGCCGCTTCCGACGACCATCCGGATTCCCGCCACTTTTCGAACGGGACGAAGGTCTGGAGTCCCCGGCGCGCGGGCTTGCGCCGTGCGTTGCCGGTGTTGAACGGCGTCAGCGTGGTTAGTTTCATGTAATTGGCTAACAGCCTATCGGCGTCGACCGTCATCACCACCTGAGGCGACGCGGCGCAAGCGCGCCGTTGGCGATTCAGCCGGTCCGTATCCAGCCAAAAAAAGACGCGAGCATTCAGTTCCGCGTACCAATCTGCGGGTTCCAGTCCCTTGGCGAGGCATCGTACCAGCGCTTCGGGTGGAATCGGAACCTGGTTGCGGATCACCGCTCCATTCGGAAGCCGACATGTTTGCACGCGCTGGCGGCGCTCCAGATCGTAGCGTTCCGCGCTGTTGAGGCCGCACAGGCTCAGCAGCCTGGAGGTGCAGAGTAAACCGTGGCGCTGAATCGAAGGCCAGTTGGGCGCTTCGGTCATGTGGTAGATGCGGCAATGCTTCCAGATCGGCATGGTAACTTCTAAGCTTCCGAGTTCATACTGGAAATCGCGAAAGCATTGAAGCGCATTGGATTCGGTGCCATGGCTGAATCGTGAGCAGGTTCATTCAGCTCGCGGACGGTTCGCCGGTCACTGGCAAAGGAGAGGCCGCATGAAGCTCACCAATTCAAACATAGTGATCCTTGGCGGAAGCACGGGAATCGGATTTGGCACCGCCAAGGCGGCGATCGCGGAAGGGGCGCGGGTAACCATCGCGGGACGTTCGCCCGAAAAGTTGAAGGCGGCGAAAGCAGAGCTGGGCAACAACGTTGAAACCGTGGTTCTCGATACCAGCGACGAAGCCGCGGTGCGCAAGTTCTTCGAGCCTAGGGAGAATATCGATCACATCTTCGTGACCCCGGGTACCGCCGCGCACGCGCCGCGCCTGGAGCTCGAAACCAGGGAACTGCGCCAGGCGATGGATTCGCGCTTTCTGGCGGCGCTCTATGCGGCCAAGTACGGTGCGCCGAAAATTCGCGGCACCGGCTCGATAACGTTTATGTCGGGTTCAACTACCACCACGCCGCTTCCGGGCGAGCCGGTAGTGACGGCGTCGTGTGCCGCCGTCGAAGCCTTCGCGAGATCGCTGGCGCTAGACCTCGCGCCCATCAGGGTCAACGCGATCACTCCCGGCTATATCGAGACACCTTTCCTGGATGACATCCTTGGCGAGCAGAAACAGCGGATTCTGGCCGCGGCGGCCGCGCGGCTGCCGGCCAAGCGCATCGGAACGATCGAGGAAGCGGCAGAAGGCGTACTGTTCCTGATGAAAAATGAATACGTAACGGGAATCGCCCTGGTGGTCGATGGCGGTTACCATCTGGTATCGCCGTCTTGACCGTGCGTGCCGATCACTGAGAGTTTGGCTTTTCAGTCGCCGCGGCGATGCATCGCTCGACGTCTTCGGCCAACAGCAGGCGCTCCTTCACAAGTTCGTTCGCGGCACGTGTTACCGCGTCGACGAAGTGCTGGCGGCTGGAATAGCGCTCCTCGAACGACAGCCGCGGGTCGCGTTTTTCAAGCCGCTCCTGCTTCGTCGTTGCGAACGGAATGTGCGAGCCGACCACCATCAACGCTCCCGGAGCGTAGCCTTCGCCGCGAATATTCCATCCGGTTCGTGTCGCCTGCGGCACGGCGATCGCGGGTAAGCGAATTCCACTAATCTCGTTGCCGTCCTTGTCAACTTTCGGAACCAACAGCGTGTAATCGTGGCCGGGGATCGGGCGCGGCGGCTGATGGCTGTAATCCATCTCGCTCAGTTGATTGATCAGGCTGGGATAGCGCACGCGGGGAATATCGGGAAAGCCCTGCCCGGATTGGGGCATCGGTGGTACCAGCGATCCGTCGGCGACGCGCGGGTGATGGCTCGCGGGCGGTGGCGTCCCGTGGGCGACCCATTCGTCGAGCGCCACCAGCAGTGCCCGGTTGAGCGGACTATAATTCAGCAGGTTCATCGGATAGCTCGGATTCTGAAAAAACAGCGGGCTGTGCTTCAGCATCGTCGGGCCGGCGTGCTGCGTGCCGGCGAGCAGATAGACGCGCACCTGCTCGGGCAGCTCGACGTCCTTGCCGCGCTCGTCGGCGACCACCAGAGAGCCGCGTCCTTGCCAAAACTCGGTGCTGGCGTCGACGTGCATCACCTTGGGGCAAGTGTTGGAAGCCAGGCAGCGTTCGAGGATGCCGCCGGTCCTGCCGCTGATCGAATCAGTGCGGGTTGCGTAGGTGAAGGGAAACTGGTCGCCGGGAAAAAGATGATCCTCGTGCTGACGGACAAATCGACCGGGTTGCGCGAACGCGGAGTTCAGGTGAATCCGGCGCGAGCCGGCAAGGCTTGCGTAGACGCCGTCCAAGACCTTGCGCCCCTCAATATCCTGATTGAAACCGAGATGCAGGAACTCGCGCAAAAAGCGGCCGGGCTGCGACCGTCCGTAGCCAATCGCGTAATCGATCGCCGGCTTGCCTTCGACGTTGAGCGGATTAGGCTGGCCGCTGTCGTCAGCCGGCGCGTAGCGCATGCATGAGACGATGTCGCGGATAGCGGCAAACCCGAGGCCCATCACGATCGGGTCGCGCGCCGGGTAGATGA
>DATJOQ010000245.1:0-13256 GCA_035506935.1 Binataceae bacterium (SeqCode)
AGCAACGGAACGTTTACGTTCCTTCCGGTTGGGAATGGCACTTATGAGATCGTAGCGGACGTCGGTTCGGTGCCGAGTGTAGGCACTCCCTCGAACGCGACCATCGCGACCAGCATCACGGTGAACTCTGGCGCGCCCACCAACCTTATGATTCCCCTGGTGGCCGAAAGCGGCAGCGCGGCTACGGTGCAGGGCCTGTTCACGACATCGCCGATCACATCCTCGGGCCCGGCCGTCAGCTACATCGGCGTGCAGTCCTTCACGATACCAGGGGGCGGCACGGTGCTGGCGCAGATCCCGTTCTACAACGGCGGTACGCCTCCCACGCCGGTGATTAACAACACCACCGCTTTTCCCGGGGCGAACTGCACGGGCGTGGCGCCTTTGATCTGTCCTGGCGGGACGCTATGCGCCTGCTATTTGATCATACTTCCGGCGAGTAATCCGGTGGTCGGTGAGGCGAATTCCACCGGCAACGGCTACGCAGTGCCGGCGGCCGGCCAGGCGGCATACTTTATGGACGCTTTCACCTCGATAGGTAGTAGCGCGGCCTGCTCGCCCAACGAATTCGTGAGCACCGGGTTCGCGGCTGGTTCGGGCGTGACCACGACCGCTCCCGAGCTCGATTTCAGCAACTGTCAGTAGCTGCGCAGCGGACGAAGAGCGCTAACGCACCCTGCTTGGTCGCGCACCTCGCGCGAGCTAGCCTGTAGAGACCGTCGCTCTATCGTATGACGCCGCTTATCGACACGCATTGCCATCTCGCCGATCCCAAGCTCCGTGACGAGCTGGACGCGATCCTTGAACGCGCCGCCCACGCCGGAGTCGACTGGATCGTCTCGGTCGGCGCGATCGATTCGATCGAAACCGATCAGCGCACGGTCGAGATCGCCGAGCTGCACCCGCATATCTTCGCTTCGGTCGGGACGCATCCGCACGACGCCAGGGATTGCGATTCCGAGCGCATCGCGCGCCTGCGCGATCTCGCCGGTTCAAAGAAGGTCGTCGCGCTCGGCGAGATGGGATTGGATTTCCACTACATGCACTCGACGGTCGAAGCACAGCGCCGCGCGTTGCGCTCGCAATTGGAATTGGCCGCCGAGCTCAATCTGCCGGTGGTAATCCATTGCCGTGATCGCGAGTCGAAGGACGACCACGATTCGGCACAGGTCCCGTCAGCGTGGCGCATCCTGTTCGAAACCATCCGCGAAGTTGGCGTGCCGCGCGCCGCAGGCGTCGCCCATTGTTTCACCGGCGACGAGGCCGCGGCGGCGGATTTGCTCGCGATCGGCTTCTACATCTCGTTTTCCGGAATCGTAACGTTCAAAACCGCCGGCGCCCTGCGCGAAGTTGCGCGAACCATTCCCGGCGATCGAATCCTGATTGAAACCGACGCGCCCTACCTCGCCCCGGAGCCTCATCGCGGGCGGCGCAACGAGCCGGCTTACGTGCGGCTCACGCTCGACGCTTTGGCCAAAGTCCGCGACGTCGCGCCCGATCAATTATCGGCGGATATTCTCGCCAACGCGCGACGCCTCTTCCGCTTGCCCGAAGATTGACGCAGCAACAACCCATCCTTCCGATTCACATCTCGGGCAGCGCGGGGTTATAGCTCATATGATGGCGAACCCAGGTTTAAAGTTGCCGCCACCGTTCGAGGAGGCGATCGCGCCTTACGAACGGGAGCTGATGCGGTTTATGGTACGCATGACCGGCAATCACGACGACGCCACCGAATTGTTCCAGGAGATGTGCCTGCGTGCGTACAAGGCCTATCCGCGCTTGGAAGATTTCAGCGAGATCCGCGCCTGGCTCTACCGCATCGCGACCAATTTGGGCCGCAACCGTGCACGCGACAACGCTCGCCGCTCCCGCGTGATCGTGGACGCTGGCGCCAGTTATCGCGAACCGGCGTCGGATCAGATCGGCGCGCAACAGGACGTCGCGGCCGTGCGCACTTTGATCGAAGCGCTTCCCGAAAAACAGCGCCAGGCGCTGACCATGCGCAAGTTGGGCGGCCTGGAATACGATCAAATCGCGGCTGCGCTGGGATGCTCGATAGAAGGCGCGCGCGCCAACGTCTCGCAGGCACTCAAAAAATTGAAAGCGGAATGGAGCCAGTTATGAGCCCACAACATCCGGTTGAACGCTATTTCTCGAACTCGGACATCCCCGACGAAACCCTCGACCATTTGCTGCGCGAGGCGCGCCAGAAGCTCGAACCGCGGATGCGCGTTATCCGGCGCAGCGAAGCCGCGGTCGGGATTACAAAGTCACCCTATGGTCCGTTATTGATCGCGGTCGGCCCCGCCGGGTTGCTGATGGTTCATTACCTCAACACGCAAAGCATGCAGCATGGCATCGCGATGTTGCGCCTCAAATTCGATCCGATTGAAGACGCGCAGGCCGCGGAACAGATCGGCGATCAGATTCGTCGATTCGCTGCGGGAGAACGCGACGCTTTGGAGTACAAGTCGGATCTGAGCCTGGTGACGGGAGATTTCCAGCGCCGCGCGCTTCAGCGCCTGATGGAGGTACCGTTCGGCGCGGTGATTACCTACCACGCATTGGCCGCCACCATCGGAGCACCCAGCGCGCAGCGCGCGGTCGGCAACGCGATGGCGACCAATCCGATTCCGATCTACGTCCCATGCCATCGCGTGGTGCGCTCGGACGGAATAATCGGCCACTACGGCGGCGGCACTCAATGCAAGGTTGAACTGTTACGTACGGAAGGTTTCGCGATCGGCCAGAACTTGCGGCTTCCTGCGCAAGCCGTATGCGGTCATCGCGTTACGCACATCTTCTGCAGGCCCGATTGCTCGGCGGCGCGGCGGGCGAATCCGGACAAGACGCTAATTTTCGCGACCGCCGAGTCGGCTCGTCACGCGGGCTTGCGCGCGTGCAAGCTCTGTCATCCCCAGTGAGGAGAGGGCG
The DNA here is from genome assembly GCA_035506935.1 of Binataceae bacterium (SeqCode). Classification (GTDB taxonomy): domain Bacteria; phylum Desulfobacterota; class Binatia; order Binatales; family Binataceae; genus DATJOQ01. The sequence goes on from DATJOQ010000245.1 coordinate 2,938, forward strand.
GCCCGAAGGCCATCGCGCAGCGCGCGACGGATGTACGGGCGGCCCCTCTGAGCGTCGTCAAACAAGGTATCGTCACTCGGTCTGCTGATTCTGCTTCATCTGCTCGATCTCTTGGCGCTGGCGCTCGATCTCCTGCTGCTGCTGCTGAATCTGGCTGTTGGTCTGCGACTGCTGAGCTTCCTGGTTTTGCATCTGGTTACCAACCGCGTAACCACCAAGTCCGCCCATCGCGCCACCAATCGCCGCGCCCGCACCCGGATGACCGACAGCGGCACCGACTATCGCTCCCGTACCCGCGCCGAGCACGGCGCCGATTCCGGTGCCTTCTTCACGGGTAGACAGGGGTTGACTACCGCTGCAACCGACTAACAAAAGACTCGCCACCGACAAAACCGCGACAGCGCCGATCAATCCCCGTTTCGCTCTGGCCATGAAAAAATGACCTCCTATTCGGTCTCTTGCTGCTGCTTCAACTGCTCGAGCTCTCGTCGTTGTTGCTCGATTTCCTGCTGCTGCTGCTGCATCTGACTGTTGGTCTGCGCTTGCTGGGCTTCCTGATTCTGCATCGCGTTACCGACCGCAAAGCCGCCCAAGCCGCCGATCGCGCCGCCAATCGCCGCGCCCGCGCCAGGTGCTCCCACTGCCGCCCCGATAATCGCACCGGTACCCGCGCCAACTACCGCGCCGATTCCAGTTCCCTTCTCTCGCGTGGAAAGAGGCTCTCCCGAACAGCCGCTTAAAAAAAGGATGACGATAGCGAGCCCGATTCCGGTTGCTAAGCCCTTTTTTGATCCCCGCATGACCAATTGCCTCCTTGTGTTGTCCTAGGCGTCTCAGAGCTTGAACGATCGCACCAAAAGATACTCCGTACACAGACTTACGGCCAGCGCTTGTCCGCGCCGCGTTCTTTGGTCGACTTCCGTCTTCGCCCCTCTCTACGATCACATGAGGCCCGGTCATACTTCCAGCAGCTTCCATGCCCTCAAAGCTTTTGCTTTGATTATAAGCCCTCGCTGATCAGTACGCTGTTCCTCTCAAATCGGCACAAAAGATTTTTTGCACCATTAGAGTCATGGCCTGGCGCAAAAACGGCTACCCGCGATTACGGCAGCATCGCAAAAATCCGCGTCGGACCGCCGGTTCCCTGGCCAATCTTCATCGGGATGCAAAAGATCGTCGCGCCGCTCGGGGGAAGCTTGTCGGCGTTCGCCAGGTTTTCGAATGCCGGCTTGTTTGCGCCCAGCCACACCCGATGAGACGGGAAGTCCTTGGAAATGCCCGGATCGATGCTGGCGGTGTCGATCGCGATCGCTACCACCTTACGATGGGCGAGCAGGTACTTGAGTGCGTCGCTGGAAAATCCAGGGAATCTCAGCCCGGGGACGTCACCGGGTTTGTCGGTGCCCATGTATTGCTTTTTGTCGGGCCAGAATTTGCCCCATCCCGAGCGCGCTATCACGATCGCACCGTCAGGGATCGCTCCGTAAGCCTTCTCATAGCCCTCGATATCCGCAACCATCAGCATCGCGTTCCGATCTTTGGCTGCTCGCTCGGAGAAATCGATCACCACCGCCGGGCCTATACAGCTGGTCAGCGCAACTTTATCCGCGCTGTCGCCTTGGCGGCTGAAGTGTATCGGCGCGTCCATGTGAGTGCCGCCATGCTCGGCCGCCGCATATTTGGCCGACGAGTAAAAGTAGCCTCCGGGCGTCATCCCGAAGTGCTCAAACTCATGATGAAACGATCCTTCCGTGGGCCAGTAAATCGTCTGCTTGTCGAAGGTATGCGTAAGGTCGACTATCTTGGTGGGGTCAAACGCCTGGCTGCCAATCGCGATATTTGTCATCAGTAGCGGCAGTACGGCTGCCAGCAACATCGCTTTCATCGAATCCTCCTTCGTAAGTCGTCGGGCTTCGGCGCAATACCGTTTGATTATCGACCGCGAACTCCCTGATACCTGCGAGCCGCAGCGAAACTTCAAACTCGATTGCCAATCAGTCGCGCACCTTTCTGCTGAACGGATGAGCATCGAGTGAGATTTCTGTGCGAGGATTCAGGCCGCGTTTATACCCCTGTTCGGATAGGCGCGACGCCGCTATCGCGACAATTTCAGGGCCGCCGATGTGCGCAAATAGGCCCATCCGAGCCGCAATTCGTCGCCTCAGGCCCGAACTCGGACGCCGTGATTTCACGTTATTATCACTTTAAACGCGCGATTTGTCGCTCTCTGTGGACTATTATTGCTTTAAATGCTACTGTTCGCGTCACATCGTTATTAGATAGGGTGGATGTTGGTGCCAGATTTGATAATGATGGGGCGGTGGCCGGTGGTTGCAGTGGCGGCTGTGAATAATCCGCGATCTCCATCCAGGAATTTTTTCCAAATTTGCACGGTTTCCGAGCCTCAGGCTCTCGCACGGCATATTTTTGGCGGGCCTGAGACGTGGCCCGGTAGTTGCTTAACCCTATAATCGGAGACGGTGGTTGAGGCGAGGAACAAGTTAACGATGAACCCGCTGGGGAGGCGGTTGGGGGGGGTTAGGTAGGTAAGACATATGGACAAACAGACCGACAACAGACAAGCCGAATCAATAAGCGGAAGGTTCTGCAAGCTCCTGAAGCCGGTGCGCGACCGTGCAGGACGTTCTCATTTCGACGAGCAGCCTATCGTTCTGCGCGAATTGAATAACCTCGACCGGCTGATGTACTTGGTACAATTCGCGGACGGAGCGACGACTTTCCTGTTCCCTGACGAAGTCGTTTTGCAATAACTCCACAAGCCGCATCGCGGCTAACGTTAAACGCGCCTCGGCATTGCCGCCGAGGTCGCGGCCCTGACGCCATCCCGTCCAGCGATAATCCTCTCTTGTCCGAGAAATCGGTCGATGCGTTTTGACGCCCACAAAGCCGCGACGCAATAATCCGTCAAAATTGCGCCTGCCCATTTTTCAACTAGCGCCCGAATTTTGGCCGCGTTTCAGAAAGGCGCTCGCGCGATACAGCCCGGCGACCGTCTTGGCGTCGACGATCTCTCCGCGATCGATCATCGCCACCGCGTCTTCCACTCTGATGCGTTGGACGCGAATCACCTCGTCGGGCTCATGATGTGGCGTCCCGTAGCTGATTTCGCGCGCCAGGAATAACTCGATACGCTCGTCGCAAAAACTGGGAATCGTAACCAGCGACCCCAGATGCTCCCATCGTTTCGCCGTTATCCCGGTCTCTTCCAGCAATTCGCGCTCGGCGCATCGCTCACTGCTCTCCGACGGCTCGCGACATCCCGCCGGAATTTCCCATAAATATCTGCCCACCGCGTGGCGATACTGCTCGATAAGCGTGACGCAGTTCTCATCGTCGAGCGCAACCACGGCGCACGCGCCCGGATGGCGGATTATCGCCAGTTCGATTTCGAGGCCGTTGGGCAGCTTGACCTGCTCCACGCCAAGATCCACTACACCCAGCCGGAAGATTGAGCGTCGATCGTTTGACACTATTCGAGGATGCGCTGTGCGGCGCGAGCCCGCAAGATTAGTTAGGATTACCGCCACCAGAGCGCAATTGCGCGCACCGCCGCATCGGCAAATAATCGGCACGAGGGCAGTCCGCGATGCGCGTCGTGATTCCGATCTTTTTCGATTACGCCTCGAGCCTGTGCTACATCGCCTGGCGCATCACCGCTCAGCTTCGCGCCGAACTCCCGATCGATCCGCTGTGGAAGGGCGTGCCAATCACGATGCGCAATCCAGCCGTGCGTCCCGGCATGACCATCGGTCCCGGCGACCGCGCCAAGGTCCGAAGCGTCGCAGCCGAAACCGGTATCGTAGTCGAGCCGCCGCCGCGATGGCTCGATTCGACCGCGGCTCTGCAAGGCGCCGAAGTCGCGCGGCGCGCCGGAGTTTTCGACGCCTACCATGACGCCGTATTTCGCGCCGCCTTTGAAGAACGGCTCGACATCGGCAATCCCGATACCTTGGAAGAAATAGCCGCGCGGGTGGGAATCGAACGCATGCAGTTCCGCGCGGAAATAGAAAGCGGCGCGCTTGCGGGGCAAATCGCGCAGCACAAACGCGAAGCCGACGAATTTTCCGCTATCGGCTATCCAACGTTCCTGCTCGGCGACTTTCCGCTGATCGGGATCCAGCGGCTCGACACGATGCGCCTGCTGTTCCAGCGCTTCATCGCGCTTCGCACCGCCGAACCCGGCGTCTGACTGTCTATCTTGCTTGTCATCCCGCGCGCGTGGCCGAAGGATCTGCGCGGGGCGATTATCTCTGAAGCCCTCTTCGAAGACACCCAAAAATCGCTTCACATTGATTTCTCGCTCCGCTCGAAATGACAACGGAGATGAGCGGCGTCCTTCACACGTCACCCTGAACGAAGTGGAGGATCTCGCGCGGTCCTCCGCGCGCTTGCTACCCGCAGTGCCGAAATGCGCAATTTCACCCCCATTTTTCAATTATTGCCCGGTTTCATTGCACTTCCCCTTCCACTTTCGCCATATAATCTCCCGCACTTCTACATCTCAAAGCACCGAAGCCTGACCCCTTCGGGGGCCAGGCCTCTCATCGCTTCCGGATAGCAAACTCGAAGCTTCGCGATCAATTCGAAAAATCGCCCGTCAACGGCTTTTGCAAAAAGCAGCGCAGGAGCGAATCGCTCCGCATAGATTTCTCGCTATGCCCGAAATGACAAGCTACCGTGTCCGCGCTTGTCGTCCCGAGCGCGAAGCGATGCGCAGCCGAGGGATCTACGCCGAGCGATTATGGTAGCTCGCGCAGCTAGCGCGACAAAAACACCGGGCCCGAGACGTTGCGCAACACGTACTCGGTGGTCGAGCCCAGCACCATCTCGATGATCCGGCTATGGCCGTATGCGCCGATGAACACCAAATCAGCGCTGATGTCCTTGAGATAGCTCACCAGCGTCTCGTGGACGTGGCCCGATAGCAACTGGTAATCCACCTGCCCGGAATGGGCGCGGAAGTAATCCCGCGCCTCGTTGAGCGAGCGCTCGCCGATTTTTGCGTCGCGCGCGACGGTGACCACCGTAAGCGGAATCTTGAGCTCGCCGCAGAACTCTGCCGCATGGCGCATCGCGTTCGAGGCCCTCTCGCTGGCGTCGTAGGCCAGCACCGCGCGGCGCGGTTCGCGAAACGCCATCCGTGAGATCAATACTGGACGGGCGCATTTGCGCGTCACGCTTTCCGCGGTCGAGCCTAATAATCCGGCGGAGAACCGCTCGTTGATTCCGTGATGCCCGATCGCGAGCAAATCAGCACTACGCGCGCGCTCGCAGATGACGTTGGCTACGATCCCTAAATCGAGTATGGTCTCGACCCGCAGATTCTCGGCCTTGGCGTCGTTGACGAACGCTTCGAGCAAGGCATTGCCCCGTGCGGTCAGCGCCTCGCGCATCTTGAACGAAAGGTCGAGATAGGGTTCAAGTCCGAAGGAACCTGAGATATCATGAAGAAACGGGCCTTCGATCGACACGATATCGACCACGTGCAGACCCGTTACCGTGGCGTCGAACCGGCGCGCTAGATAAAAGGCGTAAGCCTGGGTGTTGCGGGAATGCTCAGAGGCGTCGATACCGACCAAAATGTTTTTGAACACTGCGGGGTGCTCCCTACTGACCGCGATAACATGCCCCGCCAGCCCCTAACAAGGGGGGATTGCGCGTGAGCGAAAGCAAGGCTGCACGGATGGCGCGGCTGGTTGATGAGTTGACCGAAGCCGCCGAACGATGCGGAATCGAAGTCCGGCGCGAAAAACTTCTGCGCGAAGTCGGTTATCGGCCACGCAGCGGCTCGTGCCGGTTCAAGGAAAAAAATCTGGTCCTGCTCGATCGCGAGCAGGCCCCCTCCGAGCAACTGGAAGTGTTGGCCGAGGCGTTGCGCGAAAAAGATCTCGAAGCGCTCTACCTCTCGCCCGCCGCGCGCCAAATCGTCCACAGCGAAGGCGAGCGCTCCTAACGGTTGATGATGGCTCAGCAAGAAAGCGCCCCCGCCGGCGCCAACCTCATCAACGACGCGCCCCACTTGAGCGCCGACCGCGCGATGACGCTCTTTCACGAGCGCCTCAAGGAGCACGGACTCAAATCGACCGCGCAGCGCGACGATATCGCGCGAGTATTCTTTCAGCTCGGCCGCCATATCAGCGCCGAAGAACTCTACGCCGAAGTGAAGAAGGTCAATCCTCACGTCGGCTATGCCACGATTTATCGCACCCTCAAGCTGCTCAAGGAATGCGACTTGGTCAACGAGCGCCACTTCGACGACCTTCAGGCGCGCTATGAAGTAGTCACCCAGCGCCATCACGACCATTTCATCTGCGAACGATGCGGTAAAATTATCGAGTTCGAGAACCAGCGCATCGAGCGCCTGCAGGAGATCGTCGCGCGCGATCTCGGCGCCCTGCTCACGCGCCATAAGATGGAGCTGTACGGACTCTGCGCCGATTGCCGCGCTGTCAGAGGCAGATGAACCGGCTTGAGCCCTGCAGTAACGGCAGCCTGCAAAATGTGCGTTGACAGAGGCCGAGGGTTTTGTAGGATCACGATACTTCGTTGATTGTTTGAAAGCTCGAATTCTTCGCCACGGAGGCTCTGAAAATAATGTCCGACCGGCCGCATATGCTCCAGGGATACCGCGTTTTGGATTTCACTCAATTTGTCGCCGGTCCGACCTGCACCCGGATCCTCGGCGAGATGGGCGCTCAGGTGATTAAGGTCGAGCTTGCGCCCGGCGGCGATCGCGTGCGCTCAGGCGGCTATCGCCCGACCGATCCCGAGTTCAAACACGCTCAGAGCACGTATTTCGTCCAGCATGACCATAGCAAGCTGAGCCTCTGCCTTGACTCGAAGCAGCCGCGCGCGCGCGAATTGCTGCTCGCGATGATTCCGAAAATCGACGTGCTGGTCGAAAATTTCGCGCCGGGCGTTATCGGCCGCCTGGGCCTCTCCTACGACGTGGTCAAAAAGATCAAGCCCGATATCATCATGTGCTCGATCTCGATGGCTGGTCAGACCGGGCCGCTCTCGTACAAGCCCGGATACGATTACATGGGTCAGGCCTATGCCGGTATCACGAACCTGATCGGCGAACCCGACCGTCCGCCGTCAATCACCACGATGGCGATGGGGGACATTTCGACCGGGGTCTCGGCTGCGATGGCGGTGGGTTTCGCGCTGCTCAATCGCGAGCGCAGCGGCCAGGGCCAATTCATCGACGCCTCGCTGCTCGACACCTACTTCCACATGCACGAGCTCAACGTGCCGCTGGTGTCGATGCGCAACGGACAGTACGAGCCCAATCGCGCCGGCTCGCTGGCGCCCAACGGCGCTCCCACCGGGATGTATCGCGCGAGCGACGGCACTTATATTTTCCTCACCGTGCTGCCCCATCAATGGCCGCAACTGCTGCGCGCGATGGCGATGCCGGAGTTGGGCGAGGATCCGCGTTTCAAAGATGACCGCGCGCGTACTCGCAACAAAGACGCGCTGAAAGAAATCATCGAAAAGTGGATGGGCACCTTCCCCGATCGCGACGCCGCGCTGGTCGTTCTCGATCGCGAGCGTGTCGCCTGCGCGCCCGTGCTGAAACTCAGCGAAGCGATGTCGCATCCGCATCTGCGCGAGCGCAATACCGTCCGCCGGATCAAGGATCGATTCCTCGGCGAGCTGGATATCCCGGGCATGCCGGTAAAGTTCTCGAATTGGCCGCAGCGCTCGGACGTCAAGGCCTCGCGCCTGGGCGAGGATAACGAAACCGTGCTGCGCGAGATTCTCGGCCTGTCGGATCGCGATATCGCGGCGCTCTACGACGAGCACGTGATCTTCCACGATTCCACGATCGCAGCGCATCCCTGAGCCGGGCGCACGATCCGCTTTGTACTGTCGTTCGAGCAAGGCTTTCGATCGCGGATGATCGAAAGCCTCGCCGTTTGTAAGAACTTCCTCGCCCCTGCCGACGATGCCTTCAAATTGCGAAAGGTTGCCAATCAGCGCGAGCGATTGATTCAGGCATGACCCTTGCGCTCGTTCCAGAGTGGAATCGAACTCAGGAGCGTGGGCGATGCTGCGTTTTCAGATTGCGCGAGCTTTATTGGTCACCGCTGCGGTTTGCGCATGTTGCGGATGCGCCGCTCTGCTGGCTTCGAGCGGAAGCGCTCCATCTGCCGCGACCGCAACCGAAAGTGGCGCCGCGTCAGGCGCGATCAGCAATCCCTCGATGTTCGACTACACCGCCGGCTCCACCAAGGTCGAGTTCCTCTCACCCGCCGCGTTCCTGCCGGATAACCAATGGATCGAAGCTCGTGTGGTCCACGCGCAGTGCTACTTCAAAACCCCTGATCCGGTTTTCTTCGCTCCCAACTGGAACGCGACCAGATGGACCTACGCGGGAAGGCTCAATAAGCAAGGATTCCAATCACTTGAGTATAAGAGCGTGCTGACCTTAGGTCTCGGTGACGACAACGTTCAGCTCAACACCTGGCCACTGCAGTTGGTCTCGCTATCCGACATGCCCGAGGCATTTCTGCAGCAACGTCTTCCCCTGCTCGCGCAAGCTAAACTCGATGCGGCCGATCAGAAGGAAATGGCCGAGGACGACTTCCGCAAAGCGCAGCAGATTCGCGACGTCGTCGATCGCTTGCAGCGCCAGTACGACCCCGAGCGATGCATCCCGCGCCACACGAAATCGAACACCGAAGTTAGCTCGACCCGATAATACAGCCACAGGCTAGGAATTGAATTACTTGCCGCGGCTGTGAATTTTATCGGGCGGAAGTCCTGCGCGATGGCGGGACTTCATATGGTCGCCGCAATGCGGGCACTTCTCGTCAATCCATTTCACCCTTCTGCCGCAATGCGGACACCGATATCGGTTGCGACCGACGAGGTAGAACGCAGCCGCCGTCAACCCCGCCATCATCAGTCCTAGGACAGTCTCCCGCATCGCCGCGAAGAGGGTCTCGATCGGTCGGGCGATCTCAGCTCAAGCCCGCGTTCAGCGCGTCATCGACCGCCGCGATATTGACGCGATGCCCCTGCGCCATCACGGTGAGAAACGCCTTGAGCCGGGCCTCACCCAGCGTCGGCAATTGCTCCTCGATCTTGCGAATCACCCAGCGCTGGCCCCGATTCAACAGCTCGAGCTTGCCTTTGAAATCGCCGACCGCGCGGACTTTCTCCACAAAATCGCCGGTCTGGTTCGACGCCTGTCCGCCCAGCCGCCGCACATGCGCCGCCAGCTCGCCGGCGTAATAGCCTTCATCGTGGCCGACCTTTTTCAGCAGCTCCTTCAGTTCAAGCGATTGCGCAAGTTCGGTCAGCTCGTGCAGCACTCGTCCACCGGCGCGCTCGGCTTCTCCCAATTGATTCAGCAGGGCTTCGAGTTGAGCATCCATGGCCATACCCCCGATAAAACTGATTTCGATTCAAGCTGGCGCATGCCCTCATGCACGTACTTCCAAGTTGGCGCGCAGCACCGGCCGATTGTCAACTCGTCACATCACCAGTAAGCGGGAGCAATACAGCGCTCCAAGCGCGCCGCTTTTTCCGAGTTCGGCGCGCATCAGCGGCCACATCCGCGATAAAATCCGCATCGTCGCCCCACCCAGCTGAACTCGCGAGCTCAATCCGCCCAACACCTGCTCGGCCAATCCGGGCTGCTCCGGCAACTCCTCGATTTCCACCGGCTGATCAACCGGAAGCTTCGCCTCCAGCTTTGCTTCCTTGAGCGCGGCGTCGAAATCGCCAAGCGAATCCACCAGCTTGATACCGAGTGCCTGCTCGCCGCTCCAGACGCGGCCCTGCGCGATGCGTTCGACCTCCCCGAGAGAGAGATGGCGGCTGTCGGAAACCCGCTTGATAAAATCCTGGTAGACGGTTCCCAGCAATTGGTCGTGCAGAATTTTCTTCTGGTCGGGCGTGAACTCGCTGAACTCGTCGAACATCGTAACGTTCTGTCCGCGCGAAACCGCGCCCGTGGTTATCCCGAGTTTCGCCGCCGCGTCCGTCAAAGTGAACTTGCCGCCCAGCACACCGATCGATCCCGTGATCGTCCCCGGATCGGCGATGATCTTCTTGGCCGGCGTCGCCACCCAGTAGCCGCCCGACGCGGCATAGCTCGACATGCTGACCACCACCGGCTTCTTGCGCGCGGTCAGCTCGACCTGGCGCCGAATCAGCTCGGAGGCCACCACCGAACCTCCCGGCGAGTTGATACGAAAGATCACCGCGCGCACCGTGTCATCCTCGCGCGCCGACTTGAACGCGGTAGCCATGTCGTCCGAGCCCATCGACGAGCCGCCGGGCGA
>DATJOQ010000246.1:0-2667 GCA_035506935.1 Binataceae bacterium (SeqCode)
AGCGGCTTCGCCGCCGAACACGGCTCGTGGAACCGCTCGCGCCGAACCGGTTACAAGATTATTCGGATAATTATGCGCGACGGGAAACCGACCGGCGATTACGAAGATTTCATGACCGGCTTCGTCGCCGACGACGGCAACGTATGGGGACGTCCGGTCGGCGTGGCGATCGCGCACGACGGATCCTTGCTCGTGACCGAAGACGCCAACAGCACCATCTGGCGCGTCTCCTACCAGGGGGAAAAATCCGCCTCGAAGTAGGCTGGCGGCAAAAAAACCCTCGACGCTTTTCGATCGCCACCGACTTCCGGGTTGGTGGGAGGCATTGGCGCGCGCGCCATCGAAGCGTGATAAATTGAAGGTACCCTGATCAATGGAGCGGAACGAGCGCCGATGGCGAAACTGCTGGTGGTCGATGACGAGAAGAACATTCGCGTGAATCTGGCGCGGTTCCTGGAATCTTGCGGACATCAGGTGGAGCTCGCCGAGAGCGGCCCGCAGGCGCTGGCAACGCTAAACGGAAAAGACGACTTCGATCTCGTGCTGACCGACTACCGGATGGCCGAGATGAATGGGCTCGAGCTGCTAAAGGAGATCAAGCGCCGTCATCCGGACACGCTGGTCATCCTGATGACCGCGTTCGGCACGATCGAGAACGCGGTCGCCTGCATGAGGGCGGGTGCCCACGACTATCTGACCAAGCCGTTTTCGCTTGCGAGTATCCAGCACGCGGTCGATCGCGCGCTGGAAGTAAAGCATCTGCGCACCGAGGTCCGCGATCTACGCGGCGCGATCGACGGTGCGCCTTACCTGGAGTCGCGCAGTCCCCTGATGGTCTCGCTGTTCGAGACTGCGCGCCAGGCCGCAAAGAGCGAGGCGAGCATCCTGCTCGCGGGCGAGAGCGGAACCGGCAAGAACGTCCTGGCGAAACAGATTCATGACTGGAGTCCGCGGCGCGAGCGGCCTTTCGTGGTCGTCAATTGCACCACGCTTTCGGAGCATCTGCTGGAGAGCGAGCTGTTCGGACATATGCGCGGCGCGTTTACCGGCGCGATCAAGGACAAACCCGGACGCCTCGAAGCCGCCGATACCGGCACCGTATTCCTCGACGAAATCGCCGATCTCACGCCGGCTCTGCAGGTCAAGTTCCTGCGCTTCCTGCAGGAGCAGCGTTTCGAGCGAGTGGGTGGACAACAAACTATCCAGGTCGATACACGAATCATCGCGGCGTCGAACCGCAATCTCGAGGATGAAGTATCGGCCGGACGTTTCCGCGCGGATATTTTCTATCGACTCAACGTGATCTCGCTGCGCGTGCCCTCATTGCGTCAACGGCCTGACGACATTCTGCCGCTGGCGAAGAAGTTTCTCGCCGCCGCCAGCGCGCGCAATCGCCGGCCCGCGCTGCAATTCTCTCCCGGCGCAATAGCTGCGCTCACGTCATACCCGTGGCCAGGCAACGTACGCGAACTGCGGAATGCGATCGAGCGCGCGACCGTGTTAAGCCGCGGCAATGTAATCGACAAGGACGACCTACCGGACATCATCTTCCAGCCACCGCCGGCCCGCCTGCTGGCGGCTTCGCCAACCGACGCGACTCTCGAAGAAGTCGAGGCCGAGCACATCCGCCGCGTGGTGTCACAGGCGGCCACACTCGAAGAGGCGGCCGACACTTTGGGCATCGCGGTCGCCACGCTTTGGCGCAAGCGCAGACGCTACCATATCGATTGAGTTGAGCGGCGAATCGCCGCTGACGGTATCACTGCAAACCGAGCGTCTCCCAGATGCGACAGACCTTCGCGTAATCCTCGTCGGTGTCGAGATCGAGTCCACGCCACGGTGGAAAATCGATCGTGCGCCCCTGATGCCGCTTGAGAACCGCGCGCGCACCGACGTCGCCGCCGAGTCTGGACAATTCGCCGAGCAAGGAGCTGTCGAACAGAACCGGCGTCGTGGTGATTTCGCCGAACGCCGCCGCAACGAACTCTGAGCCACCGCTGCACCACGCGTCGACTATCTCGCGCAACATCGCGGCCGTCACCAGCGGTTGATCGCCTTGCACCAAAATCATCGCCGCGCTGTTTGACGAAACCGCCGCGGCACCAGCCGCGATTGAAGTCGCGATACCTTCTTCGAAACGATCGTTCGTAACGAATCTAACAGAGAGACCGTCAAGCGCCAGACGAATCGCGTCGCCCTTGCGCGGATTTATCACCGCGATCATTTCGAGCCATTTGATCGAGCTGACAGTTTCGGCAACGTGCCGGATAACCGGGCGGTCTCCCAGGGGCAGGTTCAGCTTGTCGCGTCCCATGCGGCGCGCGAGTCCGGCGGCGAGAATTATCGCGCTCACACGGGCACAGGGATTTTCGGATGAGCTCGGCAAAAGATTTTTACTTGCGCGCCTCCAGTTCGCGATCGAGCGCCGCAAAAAAATCGCGCGCCATGCCCTTGGCCACGCCCTCCATCATCCGCTGCCCCACTCCAGCGATCGTGCCGCCGATCACCGCATTGGCTTTCGCGTTGACCGTCGTATTGTCGCCGTCGGCAGCGAGCGTCAGCAGAACTTCGCCGCGGGCCCATCCGGGAGTTCCTTTGCCGTCGCCGCGCATGCGAAAACTCGACGGCTCCTGCTTGTCGAAGATTTCGACGTTGCCGGTATACGTG
>DATJOQ010000247.1:0-2490 GCA_035506935.1 Binataceae bacterium (SeqCode)
AAATCCAGCCTGGTGTTCGACACCTTATACGCCGAAGGACAGCGCCGCTTCGTCCAGAGCCTGTCGACTTACGCGCGGCTTTTTCTCGAACGGATGGATCGTCCGGACGTCGACTCGATCTCGGAAATTCCGCCCGCTCTCGCGCTGCGACAAAAGAACAGTATCAAGAACGCGCGCTCGACCGTCGGATCGGTAACCGAGATCAGCGATTACCTGCGATTGCTGTTTGCAACCGCGGGCGAAACCACTTGCCCTCGATGCGGCGGCAGGGTCACGCGCGATTCGGTGGAAACCGCCGCCACGCAGATCCTCGCGAATCCCGGTCTCTACCTCTTCCTGGCGCCGTTCGAAATCGGCTCGCGCCCGCTCGCTCAGGCGCTCAGCTATCTCACGCAAAACGGCTACCATCGTCTGTTCCACGCCGACGCGATCGTCGAAACCACCGATTTCCTCTCCAATGGCGCGGCTCGCCCCGAAGACGACGGCTTGCTGAAGGTCGTGATCGATCGAGTTTCCGTCACAGGCGGCGACAGCCGCGAGCGCGTCCACGAGGCTCTGGAGAAGGCTTTTTACCTCGGAGGCAATCGCGCGCGAACAGTCAGAGTCGAGCGCGACAACGGCAATCTCAAGGCCGTATCGATGGTCGATTTCGATCGCCGCTTCAACTGCTCGCGGTGCGTGATCGCATTTCCCGAGCCCGCGCCGGGATTGTTCTCGCCCAACAGTCCGCTCGGCGCTTGCCCCTCGTGCGAGGGTTTCGGCCGCACGGTCGAACTCGATCTGGCCAAGGTGATTCCGAATCCGGGCTTGTCGATCCGTCAGGGCCTGGTCGCTCCATGGCGCACGCCGGCGTACAACGAAATGCAAACCTGGATGGTCTCGTGCGCGCGCAAACGAGGTATTCGACTCACCGCCCCTTACCGGGAATTTACTGCCGAAGAACGCACGTGGCTTATCGATGGCGAGCCCGGAGCCGGCGATCGCGACCATCGATGGGTCGGCGTGCGCGGCTTCTTTCGCTGGATGGAGGGCAAGCGCTACAAAACCCACGTTCGTATCCTGCTCGCCAAATATCGCCGATTCGTGCCCTGCGCCACCTGCGGCGGCGCCAAGCTCCGTCCCGAGGCGCTGAACGTGCGCGTTGCCGGAACGACCATCGCGGAAGCCGGCCGGCTTTCTATCGACGAGCTCGCCGAATGGGTCGGCGCGCTTTCGAAACCGTCGGCGGGGCGCGAACGCGTAGCGGTGGTCCTGCGCGAACTGAGAAACCGAATCGGCTACCTGACTGAGGTCGGACTCGGCTACCTGAATCTCGAGCGCCAGGCGCGCACGCTCTCGGGTGGCGAGGCCCAGCGGATTCATCTCGCCAGCGCGCTCGGAAGCCTGCTGACTGGAACCTTGTACGTGCTCGACGAACCGACCGTCGGTCTGCACGCACGCGATATCCGCCGCCTGCTCCTCGTGCTGCGACGCCTCCGCGATCTCGGCAACACCGTCGTGATGGTGGAGCACGATCCCGCGATGATCGCCGGTGCCGATTACGTGGTTGAACTCGGTCCCGGCGGCGGCCGCGAGGGCGGCAAACTGGTGCGGGCTGCACGTCCAAGCGCCGCGTCCAGGCGCAAGTCGGAAAAGCCGGGACGCGTGCTATTGATGCGCGCGATCGCACGCGAACGCCGCTTCACCAAGCGCGACCCCGCGATTCGCATCGTCGGCGCGCGCGAGCACAACCTGAAAAATCTGAATGTCTCGATTCCGCTCGGCCGCTTCGTTTGCGTGACCGGCGTATCCGGTTCCGGCAAATCGACCCTGGTCGAAGAGGTGCTCTACCGCAACTATCTGCAGACCAAAGGCCAGCTCGTGAGCGACGTCGGAGCCTGCGAGCGCATCGAGGGCCTCGAGCGCGTCGGCGAGATCATCCACATGGGCCAGGAGATGCCGACCCGATCGATGCGCTCGAATCCCGCCACCTACCTCAAGGTCTATGACGAGGTGCGAAAGCTCTTCGCATCGACCGCGGTAGCGCGCCGGCTCGGAATCCAGCCGAGGCATTTTTCCTTTAACGTGGCGGGTGGGCGATGCGAGCGATGCCAGGGCAGCGGCACGGTCACGATCGAGATGCACTTCATGTCAGATCTCGAGGTCACCTGCGAGGCATGCGATGGCCGCCGTTTTCAAAGCCACATCCTGGGGCTTCAGTTTCAGGGCCGCAACATCAACCAGGTGCTGGCGATGACCGTGGACGAGGCGCGCGTCTTCTTTGCCCGCTATCCGAAGATCGTGAAACCGATCGAGGCTCTGAGCGCGGTCGGCCTCGGCTATCTGCAACTCGGCCAGGCCACCTCGACGCTTTCCGGCGGCGAGGCTCAGCGCCTCAAGCTCGCGCGATGCCTTCCGATCGATGCGAACTCCGCGCACAGGATGAGCAATAACGGCGACGATGAGGCCAGGCTGGCCTCGATGATCATTCTCGACGAGCCAACTCCCGGG
>DATJOQ010000248.1:0-3263 GCA_035506935.1 Binataceae bacterium (SeqCode)
CCCGGCAACAACGTTTTCAGGAGGGGCATTGATGCCCAGCAAATTGTACGTAGGCAATCTGCCTTATTCGGTTTCCAATGGCGATCTCGAGCAACTGTTTTCACAGGTAGGACAGGTGCAAAGCGCCTCTGTAATAACGGACAAATTCTCCGGCCAATCGAAGGGCTTCGGCTTTGTCGAGATGGCGTCGGCGGAGGAAGCGTCCAGCGCGATTAGCCAACTCAACGACACCGAGTTCAAGGGCAGGAATATCAAGGTCAGCGAGGCCAAGCCTCGCGAGGCCAGTTTCGGCGGGGGCGGCAATGCCCGTCGCGGCGGGGGCGGCGGCGGCGATAGAGGCCGCAACAACCGCTGGTAGAACGCGTCACGGGGGCGGACTTCGGTCCGCCCTTTCGTTTTTTTGGAGGCCTCTCAGTCGCTGCGAATCAAGCCCGATAGTCCGGCGAACAACAGCGGCGTGAGTGTCCAGCCCGCAATGATGTGAATCCATAGGTACCACCGCAAACACGCGGCGGGCATCATCCCCAAATTCATTTCCCGGCCCTTGATACGGATTCGACCGCTAAAGGTGTGCCGTGGATTCGGGCGCCAGTACGCTCCCTGGGAGAGATCCACCACCGGCATAAAATTCTCCAGCGAATAAACGAATGCGTTGAACGACGGATAGTGCGGCGGCGGTGCGCCGGTGGAAACGTAGGTCTCGTACGCGCTCTCTTGGGTCGGTGTCACCAACATCGCACGATGGCCCCATCCGAACAGGATTGTCCCAAAGATTACGAATCCGATAATCCACCACAGTGCCCGAAGCGGCCGATAGCCATAGCCGACAGTCACCTCGAGCATCACGTTCCAGATGCGCTCTGCGCGGCTTAGATTGCCGTAGTGCCGAAGCTCATCCTGCTTCGCGATCATTACTTCGGTCGAACCCATCTCCTGGCCCGCATCGTTAAGCACCTTTGCCAGTTGCCGGAAGGGTTGCGGACGATAACCCACTGGTTGCAGGTTCAACCATCGCAGCCGGTGCTCCGCATCCCACGGGCCGCCGCTGAAATGGTTGTAAGTGAAGCCGTCGATCATCAGATTGCCCGCAGCAGGCCAACTCTTCTCGTCGTCCCAAATTGAATCGGCCGACGCGTTTTCGAGGTCAAGCTGGGTCAGCGCGGTATGCCGGATATCGACCCAGTAAAATGTACCGGTCACTCTCGCGCGCTCCGCGTTCAGTCCGTTGTCCGCGTTACCCGTGAAATGCGCGTCGTTGAAGCTCAGCGAACGCCCGATTCTAGCCAGGCGAAAATCGACGAAACCGTCGGTTGAGAAGCCGTCGTGGAACAGCGCGTCACCGTCGATAGTCGCTTCGATAGCCGAGACTGCATCTCGTCCGCTGTTGCTGAAGTGGCCGCCGCTGCAATCGAAATCCCCGCTGATGTGCGAGCGGAAGAAGCTGACCGGGCCGTAGGTTCCATAGCGAAAGCCGATATCGCCGTTTACTACCGACAGATCGGCATTGACCGGTCCGGTGACGCATCGCCTGAAATCCACGCTTGCGAGCTCCGCATGAGACAAATCGACCCCGTCCGCGATATAGCATCGGAGGATCGTAAGCGGCTTGGTGACCTTCACGTACGAAAGATCGAAAGTGCCGACGATCCGCGCCGCGGCGAAGCCCAGGCCGCTCGGGTCGATGTAGCGATTCGCGTTCGGATCGGCGTACAACCAGGCCAGCAGCTGCGCGCGGATTGTGCGCTCAGGGCCCCACTTGGCGCCGTCGGCGGCGTCGTTGGCGGGATTGTCCGGGTTGCTGTCGGGGCCGAGCCACGGCAAGTCGCGAAATGGCGCGCTTCGCACGAGCTTCAGTTCCGCCGCGGTCAGAGCGCCGAAATTATCGCGCGCCATTTTTTCCAGCGTGTCAGCCTCACGTTCCTGCTCGCCGCGCACCTCGGCTCGTGATACCGCGACCCGCGCGAGCGCGCCGGCGATAACTATCACGATTACGGCGAGTACTCGCCCGCGTATGTTTCGGCGAAATTGCATTCAGGCGGTTTTAACCGCGAGATTGTAGCGAATGGCGATTGACTTACCTATAGAATCGAGGGCGAGGCTCCAAAGGTTCCTCTAACGGAGGGCTGAAAAGACGGGCGTCGGCGTATGCTGCCGTGAAGCAGCTCAAAGATTCGCGGTTGCTTTTTCTCTTTGCGACCGTAATGTTCTGATGATCGATTTTCTCTAAACGCCCAAGGCGGAGCAGTCTATGGAATCGATACGCGCAGTAGTGGTAGACCCCAGGGCGCCGCAGCGCTTCGTTATCGATAAGGTCGCAGCGCCCACTCCGGCGCCGTCTGAAGCGTTGGTCAAAGTCGCAGCGATTTCGCTGAATCTCGGCGAGCTTCGGCGCTCGATGACGGCTGAGCCGGGCTCGCGGATCGGATGGGATTTCGCCGGTACGGTTGAGCGCGCCGCTGCCGACGGTTCGGGTCCGCGTATGGGCGCACGTGTGGTCGGGATGCTGCCGATAGGCGCATGGGCCGAGATGGTCGCCGCGCCAACCGTCGCAATCGCGCAACTGCCGGATAGCGTCTCTTTCGCGCAAGCCTCTACCCTCCCGGTAGCCGGTCTGACCGCGCTCTATTCGCTCGAGCTCAATGGCTCGATACTCGAGCGCAAGGTGCTGATAACCGGCGCCTCGGGCGGTGTGGGCCATCTCGCATGCCAACTCGCGCGCCACGCGGGCGCACAGGTAATCGCGGTGGTGCGCCGTCGCGAGCGCGAGAAGCACGCGCGCGAGGCTGGAGCGCATCAGGTTGTCGTCAGCGAAGATTCCTCGCCCGCGGGAAAGTTCGGCCCCTATCACCTGGTGCTGGAGTCGGTCGGCGGCGCGTCGTTGACCGCGGCGATCTCGATGCTCGCGCCCGAAGGCATGTGCGTGCTCTACGGAGCGTCCGGGACCTCAGAGACCACTTTCGATGCGCGCGCCTTCTATCTCAAAGGCGGCGCCGCCATTTACGGCTTCATTCTGTTCCACGAGCTGAGACGTCAACCGGCTTCCGAGGGATTGCGCCGCTTGCTTCGGCTGATGGCCGAAGGGGTGTTGAAATCACAAATCGAGATCGAGGCGCCGTGGACTGAAATCGCCAACGTCGCCGAGCGTTTCTACAATCGCGGAATCGCCGGCAAGGCCGTCTTGCTTTTCTGATTCTTGAACCAGTGAGGTTCGGCACGCTTATGACGAACAAATCGCGCGCCGCCGTGATGGCGGTAATCGCAAG
>DATJOQ010000249.1:0-12708 GCA_035506935.1 Binataceae bacterium (SeqCode)
ACCTGCCCCAGAACCGGCAACAGGCGCGGCACCCCGTACATGAACACCACGACCAGGGCGATCGGAGCGAACAGCAGATTCGCCACCGGACCCGCCATGACAATCATGAATCGCTTGTGCAGCGGCTGACTGGGAAACGCGCGTTCGCTGATACGCCGCTTTAGCGCCGGCGGCGCGCTCTCCGACAGAATCTTGACAGCCTCGGCGGTCGACCCCCGATGCCGGATCTCGTCGAGCAGCAAGGTCTCTTCCGGTTTCAGTTCACGACCGATCAAAGGCGAAGCCGCAAGCGCTGAGTTGGCCGAGACTCCGGAATTTGCCCCACCCGCCGGACCGGTCCGCTGCGCGATCAGCATCAGCTTATCGTCGAAGGAAACGTCGCCGTTGAGTTGAGGACCTGCCGCTCCGACCAGGTCTTGCCCAATCTCGGTGAGATAGGTCGCAACATCGGCAGGATTCAATTCGTCGCCGATCTCGTCGCCCAGCATCCGCACGTATCCTCCGAACGGCACCGCCCCGATTACATATTCGGTCTCGCCGCGGCGGACACCGAAAAGCTTGGGCGGGTAGCCGATCGAGAAGCGCAAGACGCGCACCCCGCATCGTTTGGCGACGAGGAAGTGGCCGGTTTCGTGAATCAGGATGAGCAGGCCAAGAATAATTACGGCTGAAACAATCGAGGTTAACATCAGCTTTTCCTGAGGATCAGACGCGAGGCGTTAACGGAAGCGTCATCGTGAGTAATAGTATGTAAAAACCGTTGCTAAGACTAGGCTATCGCTGCGATCCAGCAGTCCGCCGTGGCCAGGAAAAATCCATCCGGAGTCCTTGACTCCCGCGATGCGCTTCAGTGCGGATTCGGCCAAATCGCCGATCTGCGCCAGCAGATTAATCGCCAGCGCGAGAATCATTGATTGCACCAGGTTCCCGCTGCGGCCGAGAAATCCTCGCAGCACCAGCATCGCAATCAGGCTCGCGGCCAGCGACGCGATCGTGCCCTCGACCGTCTTGCCCGGACTGACCCGCGGCGCAAGCTTGATGCGGCCCCACTTGCTGCCGACCAGGTAGGCACCCGTGTCGCCCGCGACGATCACCAGCAGCATCACGATTATCAGCCGAATACCCAGAGGACCGTTGCGAAGCAGCGCGAAGTACGGTGTCAGCACGCCGACGTAGAGCGCACCGATTAGCGCGGCTATCAACCTGTTGTGGCTACCGGAGTCGTGGTGCGACGCGACCTCGAGAGTCAGTCCCACCACCGCCATGATGATAGCAGCGGGGACCAACCAATCCGGAACCGTGCCACCAAGAATCAGAACGGCAGGCACACCTCCCGCCAGGGCCAATGGCAGCATTATTAGCGGTTTTCCTGCCGCATACATCGTCACGACTTCGTAGAGACCCCAAGCTGCAACGGCGGCGATGAACAGCGTGAAGACCCGGTTCGGCGCGAACAGGACCAACGCCAGGACCGCTGCCAGGGCTATCAGCCCGGTCAAGATCCTAGTTCGCAACACGTAGAGGCTGATTTTGCGGATCGATCGTGCCGAAGCGCCGCTCGCGCGCCTGATAGGCGGCAAGCGCGCTTAAAAACTCGCGCTCGCGGAAGTCGGGCCAGAGCGTCTCGGTGAAATAGAGTTCGGTGTAAGCGAGCTGGTACAGGCAGAAGTTCGACAGCCGCAGCTCGCCCGAGGTACGAATCAGCAGATCGGGATCGGGCAGTCCCGCGGTATCGAGGCGCTCCTCGAGCGTATGCTGCTGGATTTCGTCGGGGCGAAGCTTGCCCGCCGCGATTTCGCCTGCGATTCGTCTAACCGCCTGTACGATTTCCTGGCGGCCGCCGTACGACAGCGCCAACACTACGGTCATCGAGCGATTGCCCGCAGTCAGCTCCATAGTCTCGTCGAGCGCGCGCTGAACCAGCGCCGGCAAGCGGCTTCGATCGCCAACCGTGACCAGGCGGATATCGCGCTTCATCAGGCGCTTGTGCTCGGTCATCAGGAAGCGCCGCAAGAGCCCCATCAGGAAGCGCACTTCGCTGTTGGGCCGCTGCCAATTTTCATTCGAGAACGCGAACAGCGTCAGGTACGGGATATTCAGCTCGCGCGCCGCCTCGACCACCGCGCGCACGGAGTCTTTGCCTCGGCGATGGCCCTCCAGGCGGACCAGGCCACGGCGCGTTGCCCAACGCCCATTGCCGTCCATCACGATAGCCACGTGACGAGGCAGCCGCTCGGGTTCCAGCGAGAGGTTGGGAAAATCGTTTAGAGGAAGCGATGGCGCCACAAACTGTCAGCCTACTCGGTCCGCGATCGGTCAGGAAGATCGGAAGCAGCCGGTCAGCCTTTCAGACCTCCATTATCTCGGCTTCCTTAGCCGCCAGGACCTTGTCGAGCTTGTCGATGTAATCCGTCGTGAACTGCTGTACTTTGGCTTCCGCGCCACGCAGATCATCATCGGTCACCTGTTTGTCCTTGTGCAGCTCGCGCAGCAATTCGTTGGCGTCGCGGCGATGGTTGCGCACCGAAACGCGGAAATCCTCCGCCATCTTGCGCACGTGCTTGACCAATTCCTTGCGCCGCTGCTCGGTCAGCTCGGGAATCGGGATCCGGATGATCTTGCCGTCGTTCATCGGCGTCAGACCCAGGTCGGAGGACTGGATCGCCTTCTCGATTTCGTGCATTGCGCCCTTGTCGTAGGGCGTCACGATCAGCAGGCGCGGCTCAGGCGCGGCCAGACCCGCAACCTGCCGCAGCGGCGTCTTGGCGCCGTAGTAATTGACGTGCAGGCCTTCGAGCAGCGCGGTGGACGCACGCCCGGTGCGCACACGCGACAGTTCATGCTTGAACGCGCTCAGCGCATGCTCCATCTGCCCGCGAGCTTCTTCGATCACTTCGTCTTTCATGGCTCAAGGCCGCTGTCGACCAGCGTGCCGACCGGCTCGCCCATTACGGCGCGTTTGATATTGCCGGCCTTGCGGAAGTTGAAAACCACGATCGGCAGGCGATTATCCATGCACATCGAAATCGCTGTCGAATCCATCACCTTCAGGTTCTGTTTCAATACCTCAAGATGGGTCAAGCGATCAAAGCGCTTGGCGCCCTGCTCGCGCAACGGATCGCGGTCGTAAACCCCGTCGATATAGTGGCTGGCCTTGAGAATCACCTCGGCGCCGATCTCCATCGCGCGCAGGCTGGCCGCGGTATCGGTGGTGAAAAACGGATTACCAGTGCCGGCGGCGAAGATCACCAGCCGGCCCTTCTCCAGATGGCGTATCGCGCGGCGGCGGATATAGGGCTCGCACACCGCCTGCATCGCGATCGCCGACATCACGCGCGTGGTAATACCGGTGCGCTCGAGCGCATCCTGAAACGCCAGCGCGTTGATCACCGTCGCCAGCATCCCCATATGGTCGCCCGCCGTGCGATCCATCCCCCGCGCCTGCGACTCGCTGCCGCGCACCAGGTTGCCCGCCCCGATAACCATCGCGAGCTGCACCCCCAGGCTCAAAACATCCTTGAGCTCGAGCGCGATCGTCGCGATCACGTCGTGGTCGATACCGAAGCCACTCGTAGGAGCGAGGGCTTGGCCTGAAAGTTTTAGCAGGATTCGCGAGAACGGGCGCTTTGCAACGGCGAGGGGTTCAACTTCTGTCATGCTGATTTGGCCTGGTTCGTTGCCCCCTCGGGTTGTTACTCCGCAGCGGCTGCCTTTTAGGGCATTTCCTTGTTTTCCAGTCCCTCACCCAGCTGGAACCGGACAAAGCGCCTTACTTCAATCTTTTCGCCGAGCTTGGCCACGTATTCACCAAGCAGTTCCGAGACCGTGCGCGCAGGATCGCGCACGTAGCCCTGCTCGAGCAGACACGCTTCGCGATAAAACTTTTCGATCTTGCCTTCGACGATCTTGTTGATCACGGCTTCGGGCTTGCCGGCCGATTGCGCCGCGTAGATCTGGCGCTCCTGCTCGAGGATCTCGGGCGACAGTTCCTCGCGCCCGACGCAGCGCGGATTAGCCGCCGCGATCTGCATCGCCAGTTCCTTGACCAGGGCCTGGAACTCGGGGGTCTTGGCGACAAAATCGCTCTCGCAATTTACCTCGACCAGCACTCCGAGCTTGCCGCCGGCGTGGATATAGGCACCGACCGAACCTTCTGAGGCGACTCGTCCGGCGCGCTTGGCCGCCTGCGCGATTCCCTTCTCGCGCAGCCACACCACCGCCTTTTCGAGGTCGCCGTTGGCTTCGCCCAGCGCCTTCTTGCAATCCATCACTCCGGCGCCGGTCTTTTCTCTAAGCTCTCTAACGATATTCGCGTTAACGTCCGACATTGGTTATTCGAGTCAGCCTTGTATGATCTTGCATGCGCGCAATGCGCATCAAAAAGTTACGCTAAACCGTCTCCACCGTTTCGCTGCCCGCCGGCGCCACCTCGCCCAGATCGGCCTGCCCCTTCTGCTTCTCTTCTTTGAGGCGCTTGCCCTCGATCACCGCGTCCGCCATCGCTGCGGTGAACAGCTTGATCGCGCGAATAGCGTCGTCGTTGCCGGGGATCCGGTAGGCGATTACGTCGGGGTCGCAATTGGTGTCGACCACCGCCACCACCGGGATCGAGAGCCGATTCGCCTCGGCGACTGCGATCTCTTCCTTCTTGGTATCGATCACGAACAACGCGTCGGGCAGCTTGCGCATGTTCTTGATTCCGCCAAGCGTCGCCATCAGCTTCTCATGCTCGCGAGCGTTTTCGCTCATCTCTTTCTTGGTCAGCGCCTCGATCATCTCGGGGTCCGCCAGGATTTCCTCGAGCTTCTTGAGCCGCTCGATCGACGCGCGGATAGTCTGGAAGTTGGTCAGCATCCCGCCCAGCCAGCGATTGTGGACGTAGAACATGGCGCAGCGCTCGGCTTCTTCGCGCACGATATCCTGAGCCTGCTTCTTGGTGCCGACAAACAGTATTGTGCCGCCGGAAGCCGCCAGGTCGCGCACGAAATCGTAACAGTTGCGGAACATCTTCACCGTCTGCTGGAGATCGATAATGTAGATCCCGTTGCGCGCGCCGAAGATGTACGGCTTCATTTTCGGGTTCCAGCGGCTGGTCTGATGGCCGAAGTGGACCCCGGCCTCCAGAAGCTGCTTCATACTGATTTCGGTCATAGTGCGGCTCGTCCCCTATATCGTTCAGCTAGTGTTTTAAGCGTATTCCGCCGATCAGGCAAATATAAGCATCGGGCGTCAATTATTCATCGATTCGAGGAATTCCTCGTTGGTCTTGGTCCCCTGCATCTTGTCGAGCAGGAACTCCATCGCCTCGACCGCGTTGAGCTGCGACAGGAGCTTGCGCAGGATCCACACCCGGTTGAGCGTGCTGCGTGGCAGTAGCAGCTCTTCCTTGCGGGTCGAGGAGCGCTGGATATCGATCGTCGGGAAGATACGTTTTTCCAGCAGGCGGCGGTCAAGCGCTATCTGCTGATTACCGGTGCCCTTGAATTCTTCGAAAATTACCTCGTCCATGCGGCTCCCGGTATCCACCAGGGCAGTCGCGATAATCGTAAGGCTGCCACCGTCTTCGGTATTGCGCGCCGCGCCGAAGAATTTCTTGGGCTTGTGCAACGCGTTGGAATCGACGCCGCCCGAGAGAATCTTGCCCGAAGGCGGCACCACCGTGTTATAGGCGCGCGCCAGACGCGTGATCGAATCGAGCAGGATCACCACGTCGCGACCGTGCTCGACCAGACGCTTGGCCTTTTCGATCACCATCTCG
Organism: Binataceae bacterium (SeqCode); assembly: GCA_035506935.1. Lineage (GTDB taxonomy): Bacteria > Desulfobacterota > Binatia > Binatales > Binataceae > DATJOQ01. The sequence goes on from DATJOQ010000249.1 coordinate 5,759, forward strand.
GCCACTTGCACGTGGCGCGTGGCGGGCTCGTCGAAAGTCGAGCTCACTACCTCGCCCTGCACCGAGCGCAGCATGTCGGTGACTTCCTCGGGCCGCTCATCGACCAGCAGCACGATCAGCACGACCTCAGGATGGTTATGGGCGATAGCCTTGGCCAGCGCCTGCAGCATCATGGTTTTGCCGGTAAACGGCGCCGCCACGATAAGTCCGCGCTGCCCCTTGCCGATCGGCGCGATCAAATCGAGGATTCGGGTGGTGTAATCCTCGTGGTCGTATTCGAGCTTGATTCTTTCTTCGGGATAGAGCGGAGTCAGGTTGTCGAACAGGATCTTGTCGCGCGCCTTCTCCGGCTCCTCGTAGTTGATCGACTCTACCTTCAGTAGGGCGAAATAGCGCTCACCCTCTTTCGGAGGGCGAATCAATCCCGAGACCACGTCGCCGGTGCGAAGATTGAATTTCCGGATCTGGCTCGGCGAAATGTAGATGTCGTCGGGACCGGGCAGATAGTTATAGTCGGGCGCGCGCAGGAAGCCGAAACCGTCGGGCAGAATTTCCAGCACGCCTTCGCCCAGGATCGAGCCGTTCTTGGCGGCTTGCGCCTGCAGGATCGAGAAGATCATCTCCTGCTTGCGCATGTTGGTTGCGCCGTCGATATTGAAATCGCGCGCGACGTGCGCCAGCTCGGTGATCTTGGCGCCCTTGAGCGCCTTCAGGTTCAGCACCCCAACGTCGCTGATCACTACCGCTGGCTGAACTCGTTCTCGTTCCGGTTCCGGAGGCTTGGCTACAGGCGCCGGTTCGCTGGGTTGGCCGGAGGCACCGTCGCTAAGCTCCGGCGATTCCCCTTTCACTGCGCCTCTCGCCTTGCCCATATTGCTTCCTCGGAATCTTCTAACTGATGTCAATTGCCGGATACTTCCTGTCTATCGAATGAGTTCGTGGCGGGCGCGCCTAAGCGCCGCGTATTTATTAGCCGTTCCCCTAGGTTGCGTTTGGCCGAATGCTAGGCAAAAAGGGAGCCAAACCTAACGGGTACTTACAGTCACTGAGGGTGAGGGCGATTTCCCAACCCCGCAAACCTGAAAAACATCGCGGAGTACTTCTAAGCATGCTAACGGCGTCGCACCGCGATGTCAACGACGCCATCCAACCACTTCCCGCCAACTCGTTCTCGGTAATCGGCCCTCGATTCGTGTCTCGTCCGCGCTCACGAGGTTGGTTCCAGCACGGCTCATCTGACCCGAAGTAGATCACACATGAATTTGATCACGCCCGCTTGATCCAATTACGCAGCATCCGATCGTCTGGTTGCAAATTTCCGTCGGCAACAAGGGCGATCAAATCCGCGGCGGGCGGCGCGATAAACTCAAGCCGCGCTCCGCTGCGCGGATGATCGAGTGTGAGCGAGAGTGCGTGCAGCGCCTGACGATCAAACACGAGTTCAGCGCCCAATCGCGGCCCGCCACCGTAAACTCGGTCGCCGAAACACGGATGACCAATCGAGGCGAGATGCACTCTTATCTGATGCGTGCGGCCGGTCTCGGGACGAACCGCCACCAGCGTCACGCGTTCTCGATCGCCGCCGACGTCAAGCTCGAAGCGTTCGAGGACCATCACGTGACTCACGGCGTCGCGCGGCTTTCGCGATTTTACCGAAATTCGCTTGCGCTCGGTCGGATGCCTGCCCAGCGGACGTGCGATCGTCTGTCGATCGCGCGCGACGTCGCCTCGCACCAGCGCGATATAGAGCTTGCGCACGCTTCGCTCCTTGAACTGGCGCGAAAGCGATGTGCGCGCAAACGGCGTCCTCGCCACTACCATCACGCCCGAGGTATCTTTGTCCAGCCGATGAACGATCCCCGGACGCGGCACGCCGTCCGGCTCGATCATCGAAGCCAGTTGCGGAAACCGCGCCAGCAAGGCGTCAACCAGCGTGCCGTCGGGATGGCCGGGCGCGGGATGCACCGTCATGCCGGGCGGCTTGTTGACCACGATTATCTCATCGTCGGCAAACAGCACCTCGATTTCGGGAGCCGAGGCCCGCGCTTCGACGGCAAGCGCGGGCGGCGGCGGCTCGACTTGGATGTGGTCGCCGACGCGAATCGTGGCAGCAGCGCGAACCGGCTTTCCGTTAACCGTCACGCGCCCGCTTTTGATCATGCGCGCGATTTGCGAGCGCGAATGCTCGGGCGCGAGTTGCGCGGTGAGGAAAACGTCGAGCCGCTGATTTATTTTTCCGGGATCGACCGTGAATGTGCGAGCGGTTTCCAGGACCTTCACCCTGAGAACCTCTCCCTAACCCTCTCCTTGTACAAGGGGAGAGGTCTCGTCGCCGGTCGAACGCGAAGCTGCCCTACACCCTCGGATACGGCGCGGGATGCTTCGCCTCGTAGGCGGCTATTTCCTTGTCGTGCACCAATGTCAGCGCAATCTCGTCGAGGCCTTCGAGCAGGCGCTTCTTGTTAAATGGCTCGATCTCGAAGTGCGCTTTCCATCCCGCGTCGTCCGATACCGTCTGATTCGCGAGATCGACTTGCAGGCTGTACCCATCCTTGCTCGCGATCGACTTGAAGATATGGTCGACCTCGTCCGCCTTCAGCACGATTGGCAAGAATCCGTTTTTGTACGAATTGTTATGGAAAATATCGGCGAACGATTGTGCGATCACCGCTTTAAAGCCGAAATCGTCGAGCGCCCACACCGCGTGCTCGCGCGAGCTGCCGCATCCGAAATTCGAGCGCGCCACCAAAATCGACGCGCCCTCAAAGCGCGGCTGATTCAACACGAAGTCGGCGTTGTCGGGCTTGGAGCGCCAGTCGTGGAACAGACCCTGGCCGAGTCCGCTGCGCACGATCGCTTTCAGGAACTGTTTCGGAATTATCTGATCGGTATCGACGTTGTTCTTGTCGAGCGGGGCAGCCAGGCCTTTGAATTTTTCGAACTTCTTCATTGGTGTCTCTCTCTAGCGCCAGTTGCGCACGTCGACGAAATGGCCCTCGATCGCGGCCGCCGCCGCCATCGCCGGACTCACCAGATGGGTGCGGCCGCCTTTGCCCTGGCGTCCCTCAAAGTTGCGGTTCGACGTGCTGGCGCATCGCTCGCCCGGCTGCAGGATATCGGGATTCATGCCCAGGCACATGCTGCATCCGGATTCGCGCCACTCGAAGCCCGCGGCCTTGAAAATCTTGTCGAGCCCCGCCGCCTCGGCGTCGAGCTTTACCTGCTGCGACCCCGGCACCACCATCGCATGCACGCTGGAGGCGACCTTGCGGCCGTTGATCATCGCCGCCGCGGCCTTCAAATCGCTCAGACGCCCGTTGGTGCAGGAACCGATAAACACCCTATCGACCTTAATCTCGGTGATCGGCGTGTTGGGTTGGAGTCCCATGTAATCCAGCGCCTGCTCCACCGCGCGCTGCTGAGCCGGATCGGAGAACGACTGGGGATTGGGCACCCGGCTGGTAACCTCGGCCACCATCCCGGGATTGGTTCCCCAAGTCACCTGCGGCGCGACGCTGGCCGCGTCGATCGCTACGGTTCGATCGAAATGCGCGCCCTTGTCGGTCGCAAGACTCAGCCACTGCTGAGCCATCCGCTCGAACTCGGCGCCCTTGGGCGCGAACTTGCGGCCGCGCAGATATTCAATCGTGGTGCGATCGGGCGAAATCATGCCGGCGCGACCACCCGCCTCGATCGACATGTTGCACACCGTCATCCGCTCTTCCATCGAGAACGCTTCGATCGCCGGCCCGCGATACTCGATCGCGCATCCGGTGGCGCCACCGGTGCCGATTTTGCCAATAATCGCGAGGACCAGGTCTTTGGCCGTCACGCCCGCGCCGAGCTTGCCGTCGACTCGGATTTCCAGGGTCTGCGGACGCGCCTGCCATAGACATTGCGTCGCCAGCACGTGTTCGACTTCGCTCGTTCCGATACCGAATGCGAGCGCACCAAACGCTCCGTGGGTCGAGGTATGGCTGTCGCCGCACACGATCGTCATCCCCGGCTGCGTCAGCGCGAGCTGCGGCCCGATGATGTGAACGATCCCCAGTTCGCGCGCGCCGAGATCGAACAGCGGAACGCCGAACTCGCGGCAGTTCTCGCGCATCGCCTCCACCTGCTTCGATGACTCAGGATCTTTGATCGGCAGGTGTTGATCGATCGTCGGGATATTGTGATCGAGCGTGCCAAAAGTCCGCTCGATAGATCGCACCTTGCGCCCCGCGTTGCGCAGGCCCTCGAACGCCTGCGGCGACGTCACCTCGTGAATCAGATGAAGGTCGATATAAAGCAGGGCGGGTTGATCCGCTTCCTGGTGGACGACGTGATTATTCCAGATCTTTTCGAACAAGCTTTGCGCAGCCATCGTATAAACTCGAACTTAAGGATTTGACCGCAATCTTGCGAGCATCAGTCATTATGCGAATTCCGGCTGCCGAATCAAAGCCCGCCTGCCAACCCCTGTCCGGCGGCCTGCCTCGCACGCGAAATTCGCGCCGCGCGTTGACAAGCGGCCGGCCGGCAAATACCCGTGTCTGCTGAATATCGAAGGCATGGACCGTGAAGAAAAATGGCACCTCGGCGAGCCACAGCAAGCGCATCAGCCGGAAAAGACGCGCCTGCCGGTTCCGATTCCCGAGCCGCCGCGTGATCGGGCCGGCCCTTTCCTCGCACGTCCGCTCTACGTTCTGACGGTTGAGCATCTCTCCTATTTTCTAATCTCGGCCTTCACCGTCGCGACCCGCCTGCTGATGCTCGGCGGACGGCCGTTGAGCCCCGCCGAAGCCGCCGGCGCAATGCTGAACCTGGGCTCGTCGCAGGCCGCCGCCACCTCGAACTACTCCGTGCCGATGGGCCTGGTCGAAGGATGGCTCTTCGATACGCTCGGCGCCAATGACTTTGTCGCTCGTTTGGGCTTCGCGCTGGCCGGGATACTGTTGGTGGCGCTTGCCTTTGCGTTGCGCCCCGTGCTCGGACGAGTGGGCGCGCTCGCACTCGCGACGCTGATCGCGATCTCGCCGACGTTCATCTACTTCTCGCGCTCGACCGTCTCGCCCGTCCCGGCGCTTACGCTGACGCTGATAGTGATCGTGCTGTTCTTCGCGATGATGAAGCGGCCCACATTCCTTCGAATGGCCGCGCTCACGGCCGCTTCGGGCCTCGCGCTCGCCGCCGATCGAACCGCCTGCGTCGCTGCGGCGATCTTTCTGATCGCGACGCTTGTGTTCTTCATCTGGGGCGCGATTTTCGACGACACGTACTTCGAGCGGATGCGCTACTGGTGGGTCCGCTACGGTATTCGAGCGGCGCTGGCGATAGTGCTCGGAATCATCGTGTGGCTGATCTTAGGTGGCAGCGCGTCGCAGGTAAGCGGTCTCTTAACCCCGCATCCCGATGGAATTTTGGCCGCCTATCGCGACGGCGCCGCCTTCTACCTTCCGTTCTTTGCGCTGTACGAATTCCTGCTGGCGCTGCTGGCGATCGCGGGCCTGCTGCTCTTCGTTTCGTTCCAAATTCCGTCGCGCTTCGCCGGATGGTGTTTCATCTGGACGGTCGCCGCGCTGGCCTTCTATCTGTTCGCGCCGGCCCATGACGCGGAACTTGCGCCCGCGATATTGCTGCCGATGGCGCTGCTCGGTGCCCTGACGCTCGAATACCTGGTCCACAGCCGCGCCTGGCGCATCGTCGCTTACCCCTTACTATTAGTTGCCGCCCTCACCGTGTACGTCGCGTTGATCGTCAACTTCTATTTCGACGCGCCCAACGCCAGCGAAGCGCCCTGGGCCAGACACGCATTGCTCTATTGGAGCGACCCCGCAACTACGATTCAGGCGCGCAATCAAGCACGACGCCTGCGCAACATCGTGGGCCGCGCCGAGAAAGGGCAAGGCGGCGGTGTTTTTTTCAACGGCGACGCGCCAGCGCTCCAGTGGTATTTGCGAACGCTTCCTACCACCACCCAGGCAGACGGCGCTGCGGCGATCGTAGCGGCGAACGCGGACAGCCACGATGTAACCTCGGCGTCCTCCGGGGCGCAGGTAACGACCTTCGAGCTGCAGGATCGATGGACTCCCGAACTGGGCGATGGCTCGCCGAGCCAGATTCTCCGCTACCTCTTCACCCAGCGCGCGTGGAGCACGGTCAAGACCGACCAGGCCGCGATGATCCTGCCCGCGATTACGCCGCCGAGTCCGCCCGTCACGCCCGCGCCCACACCGATACCCGCGCAAGCGGCGATTGCTTCTTCATCGCCAACCGCGACGCCGAGCCCGTCCTCGAGTCCGCAGCCCGAGGTGCTGGGCGGTACACCAACACCGACCGCGACGGCCAGCGCCATCGAGACTCAAGCAGCCTCCAGCAGCCCCAGTCCGAGTTACAGTCCCAGCGAGACCCCGAGTTCAATCAGCACCGCGACCGCCAGCGCGGGCCCCACGGCGACAGAAACTGCTAATCCCGCAACCTCAACCGCGACGCCTGTCAGCCAAACTCCACTCACAACACCTACGGCTATGCCCACCCCGACGCCCGGCGCTATCGAGACTTCAAGCGTGCTATCAACTTCGATAACGCCGCTGGTCACACCGACCGGCGGGTCCCCCGAATCCACAACGACGCCAGCGGCCAGCCCGACCGAAGTACCTGAGGCGTCGCCGGCGGTCAGCATCGGTCACCCTGGCGACAAATCCGCTCATGATCGTGGATGAAATCGAATGAGCTCTCGCTTGCCGCTATAATTTGCGGCAATCTGAGACAGAGGATTTTTTCAAATGTCCCGTCTATTGATTCCCGTGGCAGCCATCGTTCTGGTAACAGGCTTTTTGGCCGGATGCTCCACCAACGACGATCATCTCCAGGCCAAGACCAGCTCTCCGGCCACAGTTCCGACCGCCGAATGGCAACCCGAGCAGATGATGGCAACGGGCGGCGACCTGGTGATGAATGCGGTCGCG
>DATJOQ010000250.1:0-11536 GCA_035506935.1 Binataceae bacterium (SeqCode)
CCGCCGCACTCAGCCCAGGCGGAGGAAGTCGGCCGCAAGGCGGCCGACTTCCTCCGCCTGCTCCATCGGCAGGAAATGCCCAGCCTCCGCAAAATTGATCACTTGCGCAGTTTTTAACTCGGAGGCAATCCTTCCCGCGAGCGGTCCACCGGGCGATTCGCCCGGGCGCTGCCCGAACATGATTAGCATCGGTATCTTGGATCGCAGCAGCAGACCAAACCCGTCGAAGGAATGCGAGCTCTCGTAGATCCTCGCCTCGATTTCCGGCGAACATTTGAGTTCGCGTTTTCCATTGACGCTGCGAGTTCCGTACTCACAGTAGTCGCGCAGAATCTCCCGCCCCCAGGTGTCGTAAGGCGGTTTGCGCTCGAAATTCGCGAACATCGCCTCCACGCTATCGAATGTGCGCTTGCGTTTGAGCGTGCGTTCGAGCAGCGGATTGCGCCATCCAAACTCAGGGCTCTCCGGCGTCTCGAACAACACCGGTTCGACCAGCACCGCCCGTGTGATTAGCTCCGGATTGCGGCTGGCCACCGCGCCAATCGCCGTCGCGCCCGCTGAATGGCCGAATGCGCGCGCACCTTGAAGCCCCATCGCGCGGATGAATTCCTGCAGGTCGCGGGCGGTCATCGCCCAATCGTACACGGGAGGTTCCGCTCTTCCGCTGTCGCCGTGGCCGCGCTGGTCGTAGCTGAACACATGACCGACCGCGGTAAGCGCCTGCGCTATCGGGCGATAGATTCGACCGAGCAGACCGGTGGCGTGAAGCAGCACGATCGGCGCGCCGCTTCCGCCCCAATCGATATAGTGAAGCCGCACGTCGCGCACATCTACGTCGCCTTCGCCAAGCTCGCTCATGTCAACCATAGTAGGCGATCGATCGCCGGCGCTGAAGCGAATTTCCGCGCGTTGCGGCGCTGTTCACTTTACGGTTAGCTCATCAGGATGGCCCGTTTGGTTGCACGCGGAAAATATATTTTCGACGGTGACGACAAGTTCCACGCGCGCGGCGTTTCCTACGGTCCGTTTCGGCCGAACTCGCGCGGCGAGCGCTATCCTGAGCCCGAGCGCGCCGCGGAGGATTTTGCCCTGATGCGCGAGATGGGCGTGAACGTGATTCGCACTTACGTTCCGCCGCCGGATTGGATGTTCGAGCTGGCCGCGAACAACGGGCTCAAGCTGATGGTGGGAATCCCGTGGCCGTTTCACATGGCATTTCTCGATTCGCACGAAATGAGCCGCGATATCCGCCGCACGATGAGGTCCGCGATTACCGCGATGCGCCCGCATCGTGAGACCATTTTCGCCTATATCCTCGGCAACGAGGTGCGCTCGGATATCGTGCGATGGCATGGGGCGCGCCGCGTCAGCCGCTTTCTCTCCGAGCTGCGTGATATCGGTAAGAATATCGATTCGGAAGGATTATTCACTTATGCCAACTATCCTTCGACTGAGTATTTGCAACTCAACTTTCTCGACCTGGTTTGTTTCAACGTCTACTTGCACAACCAGAATGACTACCGCCGCTACCTGACGCATCTGATGGGCTTGAGCGGCGAGCGTCCGCTGGTCCTGAGCGAAAGCGGGATGGACACCATCCGCGAGGGCGAAGCGCATCAGGCAGAGTTGCTGACGTGGCAATCGCGCGCTGCCTTCGAGTTGGGGCTTTCGGGCTACGTCGTGTTCGCGTTCACCGACGAATGGCACACCGGCGGCAGCGAGATCACCGATTGGGCGTTCGGATTGGTCACGCGCGAGCGCGTCCGCAAGCAGGCATTCTCTGCGGTTGCGCGGGTATTCGATTCTCCGCTGCCGCCGCCGCTCGCTGCCACGCCGAAAGTTTCGATAGTGGTTGCCGCCTACAATGCGGAGCGCTCGCTCGCGCGATGTCTCGATTCGCTCAAGCAGCTCAACTACCCGGCTTACGAGACCGTCGTCGTCGACGACGGTTCCACCGACTCGACCGCCGAAATCGCAGAGCGCGCCGGAGTGTCGACGCTGCGCCGTGAGCATAGCGGCCTCTCCGCCGCCCGCAACGCCGGAATCGAAGCCGCCTGCGGCGAGCTGATCGCTTTTATCGACGCTGACGCGATCGCGGACCGCGATTGGCTTTACCATCTGGTTGAAACAGCAACTCGCAGCGGAGCAGTCGCGGCGGGCGGCCCAAACTTTCCGCCGCGGTTGAAGTCCGCAATCAACGCCGCGATCGCCGCCGCGCCGGGAGTTCCGCGCGAGGTGCTCTCGGCGGAGGATCGTCTCGCGCAGCTATGCGGATGCAACATGATGGTTCGCAAATCAACGCTCGATGAAATCGGTGGCTTCGATCCGATATTCGTTGCCGCCGGCGACGACGTCGATCTGTCGTGGCGCTTGCTCGAGCGCGATCGCCAGATCGCGTATGCGCCCGGCGCGGTCGTTATCCACGAGCGGCGTCCAACTTTGCGCGCCTATCTCGCTCAGCAGCGCGGCTATGGGCGCGGCGAGGCGCTCTTGTTTCGCAAGTATCCGCGCCGCCGCCGCGATTCGATCTACGGCGCGGGATGGATGTGGCCGTGGAACGCCGGCCATCGCATATATTACGGCGCGCTCGGCCGCGGCCTTTTCCAGACGATCTACGCAACCGGCACGAGTTGGATCGCCGAAACCCCGCTGACCTTTCCCTGGTTCGCGGTTTCGCTCTTACTGATCATATGCGGTTCGTTCGATCGGGTTTTCGCCGCGCTCGGATTGCTCGGCTTGCTCTGCACGATCGTGAGTGCCGTCGCGAATGCGTCGACGGCCGTGCTCGATCCACCTTACGACGCAGCTTTCAACCGCGCGCTGCTCGCCGGATTCTGGCTGCTCGGCCCGCTCGCGCGCGGTTTTGCCTACTGGCGCGAGCGATCGCGGTTCCCGATCGTCGAGGGGCATGCGCGGAGCAAGTTTCAGCTCCGCGGATGGATTCCAATCGCCGCGCGAACGAGGGATAGCCTCGAACCCGTGCCGCGTGACATCCTTATGCAGGCGTTGCGCGCAGCGCTGATTCGGCGCGGCGCCGCGGTTGCGGTCGGCGATGGGTTCGAGCCGTTCGATCTCGAGATTCTGATAACCCCGATGCTTAGGATTCCGCTGAACGCGCTCGTCCCGGAACAGGGTGAAGTCAGGCTGCGATGGCGGCTCCGCCTGCAGTGGGTACGAATGGCCGCCATTTGGTCCGCGATAATTTTCCTGCTGCTGGTTACCGGACAATCCTGGACTGTGATTGTCGCCGTTCCGATCATAACTGCACTCGTGTGGGCCGCGATCGCTCTTCCGCGAATCCGCCGGATCGGCGGCTTGCTGGCGGCGGTTGCGGGCACCACCAGCACCGAAGGTGCGATCTCCTGATGCGCCCGGCTCGCGTCTACCGCCAGAGTGTACGCTATCTCGCGCCCTACACCGGCCGCTTCATCGTCGCGGTCGCCGAAGTCCTGCTGATCGGCGCGGTCGAAGTGCTGAAACCGTGGCCGCTCAAAGTCGTGATCGACAACGTTGTGAGCGGCGCTCCCCTGCGGAGCGCGTGGATTCCCGCGATGGATCGCGCGACCATGCTCACCGCGGCGTGCGCCAGCCTCATCATCCTTTATCTCGCCCTCGCGCTTCTCCAGGTCACGAACAATTACCTCACGATTTCGATCGGGCAGCGGATGGTGAACGATTTGCGTGCGCGGCTGTTCCAACATCTGCAGCGCCTCTCGCTCTCGTTCCATCGCCGTCGCGAGCTCGGCGACCTGATGATGCGAATCACTTACGACACCTTCTCGATTCAAACTATCGCGATGAACGGGCTGTTCCCGATCCTTTCCGCCGCGATTTTGCTCGGCGGGATGTTCGCCGTGATGATCCGAATCGACGCGACGCTCACGCTGATCGCACTGATTATCGTGCCGGCGCTGCTGATTCTGATCGCCGCGATCAGCCGTCCGATCGATCGGCTCGCGGATCGCGCACGCCTCAAGGAGAGCCGCGTTTACGACGTTGCCCATCGCGCGCTGTCGGCGATCCAGGTGGTGCAGGCCTTCACCAGCGAAACCGAGGCCCATCGCGAGTTCGTCGAGACCAGCCGCGAAAGCCTGGGCGAGAATCTGAGGCTCTACACTTTTCAAACCATCTATTCCGGTGCGGTCAATGTCCTGATCGCCGGGGGCACCGCGCTGGTAATCTACGTCGGCGCGCGCCACGCGCTCGCTGGCAAAATCACGGTCGGCGATCTGGTGGTGTTCACGACTTATCTCGCCTCGCTGTACGGTCCGATCAACCAGATGTTTCAGACCTACGGGATGGTGCAGAGCGCGAAGGCCGGGATGCGGCGATGTCTTGAGCTGCTCGAGCTGGAACCCGAAATCCGCGACCGCCCGGGTGCGCGAGCGCTCGCACGCGCGCGCGGCGAGATCGAGTTCGACTCCGTGGTTTTCGGTTACGACAGCAACGCGCCGGTGCTGCAGGGAATTTCGTTCAAGGCGGCGCCGGGTGAGACCATCGCGATCGTCGGTCCGACCGGCGCGGGCAAGAGCACGATGGCGAGTCTGCTCGCGCGCTTCTACGAGCCGCTGCGCGGCCATATCCGGATCGACGGCCAGGATATTTCCGATCTCACGCTGAATTCGCTGCGCCGCAACATTTCAATCGTGCTGCAGCCGCCGCTCGTGCTGAGCGAGAGCGTGCGCTCCAATATCGCGCTGGGAAAACCGGGCGCGAGCGAGGACGAAATCGCGCGCGCGGCGCGCCTCGCGCGGCTCGATCCGGTGCTTGACAAGCTGCCGAATCGGCTCGACGAAATCGTGGGGCAGGGCGGTCACACGCTGTCGCAGGGTGAGTCGCAGCGGGTAACGATCGCGCGCGCGATCGTGAAGGACGCGCCGATCCTGATCATGGACGAGCCCACCAGCGCGCTCGACGCCGAGACCGAGGCGATGGTGCTGGCGGCGGTGCAGGAGGCGATGCGCGGACGCACCACGCTGGTGATCGCGCATCGACTGTCCACCATCCAAAATGCCGATCGCATCCTGGTGCTGCGCGACGGCGTCATCGAAGAGCAGGGCGATTTCGCCGAGCTGGTCGCTCGCGGTGGTTTCTTCAGCCAGCTCTATAATCTGCAATCCGGCAACAGAGAAGTGGTAAGCGCGCGCCGCTGAATTTGTTGGCACAAGTACATTGTATTGTCATCCTGAGCAAAGCGAGTCTGCGAGCGGAGTCGAAGGATCTGCGCGAAGCGATTCGCGTCGCTCGAGGTGACATGGAAAAAGCTGGAGAGCTAAACTAACAACCCATGCTGACGATCGGCCTCACCGGCGGAATCGGCACCGGCAAAAGCGCGGTGACCAGAATCTTGGGCGAACTCGGCGCCACGATTCTTGACGCCGACAAGGTTGGTCACGAGATCTATCTACCCGGTGGTCCGGCCTACGACGAAGTCGTCGCGGCTTTCGGCAGCAAAATTCTCGCGCCCGACAAAACCATCGATCGCAAGCGGCTCGGACCGATCGTGTTCGCCGATCCCGACGCGCTGAAGCGCCTCAACGCGATCGTTCATCCCAAGATGTTCGCGCGGATGCGCGCGATGGTCGACGAGATTCGCCGCGATGGCAATCGGTCGCCGATCGTGATCGAGGCGGCAATCCTGATCGAGGCCAACTGGATTCCGCTGTTCGACGAGATCTGGCTGGTGACCGCGTCGCGCGAGAACGTACTCCATCGAATCGAACGCGACCGTGGTCTCAAGCCCGCTCAAACCGAGGCGCGAATCAAGGCGCAGCTTCCGGACGAAGAACGCCGCCGCCACGCCGCGTTGGTGATCGACAATGACGGCAGCCTCGACGATCTGCGCGCCAAGCTCACGCAAATCTGGCGCGCGGCACTCGAGCGCAACGCTAAATCCTGACGGCCGCCAAAGTCGCGAGCACGATCAGCTCGCAAATCGCGGCACCGCCCGCGAGCACGTAACCCGACGCGCCCCCCAAGCGGCGGCTCAGCAGCAGTCGAAGCGCAAGTATCGCGAGCGCCAGCGTCACGATTGCTGCCAGCGCCACGACATCGTAAAGGCTCATCGCGATTCCCAGCGCTGCCACGCTCGCGATCGCGAATTCGCGAAATCTGATTCCACCTTCGTAAGGTACGCCCAGCCCCGACGAGTCGAGGGGTCTCAGTCCGTACCCGATCGGCACGATCGCCCATCGCGAGAGCATCGTCGCCAGCACGATCGCTTGCGCGCGCGCCGCCGGAGTCGTAATCGTCGCCAGACAAGCGATTTCGGCGAGCATCAGCAGGATAGCCACAAGCGCGCTGCCGACGTCGATTCGTGATTCTTTCGATCGCGGCTCGCGCGCGTGCAAACTCGCGACCGTCCGCGCAAGGCCTGCTGGAAGAATCGCTTTGGTCGCGGCGGTCAGCACGAGCATCACGGCAATCGACCGAACAATCGTGCCGCTCAGCAACATCGCCGCGTGATCGACTATCGCTGCCGCGGTGCCGAGCACGAATCCGATCAGCGGCACCAGCGCCATCGCGCGCCCGCGTTCATCAATGCTAGCGTGTATTCCTTGTCGGCCCAGGCGCCACAAGGTCAAGCTCGCGGCCGCGAGCCAGACTTCGAAGATCAAGCTACCGCTACGATGCGGACGCTCGGATGGTTCGGCCTCGGTCGGCTGATTGGATGTCGTCACGGAGGTGAAGCTAATGGCGCAAGGATCGGTTCGCGTGCTCGCGCTCAGGCACATTATGTGTGAGTACCTCGGCGGTTTCGAGAGGTTCTTCACCGACGCTGGCGCGCAGTACAATTATATCGACACCGCTACCGGCGGAGAATTGCCGCGTAATCACGACGGCTACGACGTGCTCGTGGTGCTGGGCGGCCCGATGAGCGTCAACGATACCGACGAGTGGTTGAACGAGGAGAAGCGCTTCGTGCGCGAGGCTGTCGAGCGCGGCAAGACCACGGTCGGATTCTGCCTGGGCGCGCAAATGATCGCTAAGGTGTTCGGAGCCAAAGTTGCCCCCGGCGAACGCAAGGAAGTTGGCTTCATGAATATCGACGTTGCCGAGACCGCCGCGTCGGACCCACTGCTCAAGGGCCTCGCGCGCCCGCATCAGATCGTTTACCAGCTCCATCAGGAGGGTTTCGAGCTGCCATCCGGCGCGGTCAGATTGGCTTCGAGCGCAGCGTACCCGAATCAGGCCTATCGCTTGGGTGAGCGATGCTGGGGGATGCAATTCCATATCGAGATCGATCACACGATGCTGGTCGAATGGGTCAAGGAATATTGGGGCGAGCCCGCGACGCTTCCTGCCGACAGCTACGCGCGCGTGATGCTCCGGGACGCGGAGCAGCATCTGCCGAAACTGGAACCGCTGGCGCGCACGGTCGCGAACAACATTATTAAGATCGCTGCCGAGAGCAATTCCAAGTGAAGATTCTGGTCATGGGCGCGGGCGCGATCGGCGCTTACTTCGGCGCGCGTCTTCAGCAGACTGGCGAGCACGTGACCTACTGCGCGCGCGGCGAGAATCTGCGCGCGATGCGCGAGCGCGGGATCGAAATCAAAAGCCCGCGCGGCGACGTCGCGATGCGCGTCGAAGCAACCGATCGTCCGGCCGACTTTGCGCCCTACGATTTGATCCTGTTTTGCGTCAAAGCGTACGACACCGCCGCCGCGGTGGAACAAATCCGCGGATGCGTCGCGCCGGGCGGTGGGGTGCTCACGGTGCAGAACGGAGTGGAGAACGAGGACCTCCTGATCGAGTTGCTCGGCGAAGGCGTGGTGCTGGGCGGCAACGCTCGAATCGGCGCCGAGCTGGTGGCGCCGGGCAAAATCGTGCACATCAGCAACGGCTACGTCGATTTCGGCGAGCTCGACGGAAAGGAAACCGCGCGCGCCAGCGCCTTCGCCGCCGCGCTCAAACGTGCCGGCATCCTTGGCGAGCTATCGCCGCGTATTCGCGCGATGCGATGGGAAAAATTGACCTGGAACGCCGCCTTCAACACCGTGACCGCGCTCACCCGCCAGCCGGTCGGCGCGGTGCTCGACGATCCTGACGGCCGCGCGCTGGTCAGCACACTGATGGCCGAAGTAATCAAGGTCGCGCGCGCCGAGGGCGCTGACATTCCCGACGAGCGCGTCGCGCAATTTCTCGAGCACTCGGAAAAGCATCTGCGGGCGGTCCGAACATCGACTTTGCAGGACTTCGAACGCGGGAAGCGGCTCGAGTACGAAGCGCTTTCCGGAGCGGTGCTCCGCGCCGCGCGCCGTCACCAGATTGCGGTGCCCGCGACCGAGACGGTGTACGCGCTAATCAAGCTGCTCGACCAGCACTAGCGCGCTCGCGGAGCGATTTGTACCGGATTCCTACGCGGGTGCGGTTTCCGCGCCTTCTTTGCGCACGCCCAGCAGGTAGGCCTCGATAAACCGATCGATATCGCCGTCGAGCACCGCGTCGGCGTTGCCGATCTCGACCCCGGTGCGATGGTCTTTCACCATGCGATACGGCTGCAGCACGTACGAGCGAATCTGGCTGCCCCAGGTGATATCCTTTTTGTCCTTGGTGAACTGCTCGAGCTTCTCGCGCTGCTTGCGCAACTCCAGTTCGAACAGCCGCGCGCGCAGAATCTTCATCGCCATCGCGCGATTCTTATGCTGCGAGCGTTCGTTCTGGCAGCTCACCACGATTCCGCTCGGAATATGCGTCATGCGCACGGCCGAGTCGGTCTTGTTGACGTGCTGACCGCCGGCCCCACTTGCGCGAAAAGTGTCGACTCTCAGATCGCCCGGATCGATCGTCACCTCGACCTTGTCGTCGATCGCGGGGAACACGAACACCGAGGCGAACGACGTATGGCGCCGCGCGGCCGCGTCGAATGGAGAGATTCGTACCAGGCGATGGATTCCCGCTTCGGCCTTCAGGTATCCGTACGCGTAGTCGCCTTCGACGGTGAAGGTCGCGCTCTTGATTCCGGCGCCGTCGCCCGGCTGCGTATCGGCCAGTTCGATCTTGTAGCCGTGGCGCTCGCACCATCTGAGATACAGCCGCAGCAGCATCTCGGCCCAATCCTGCGCTTCGGTTCCGCCGGCCCCCGGATGAATCGAAACGATCGCGCCCAGCCGATCATATTCGCCGCCGAGCATCACGCTAAGTTCCTGGCGTTCGAGGTCGGTCCGCGCTGCCGCGACCGCGCCTTCGCTCTCGCGCTCGGCCTCGGAGCCGTCATGTGCTTCCTCTTCGGCCATCGACAGGAACAGCCGCGCGTCTTCGAGCCGGCGCTTGAGCCGCTCTAAATCCTCCAGCCGCTGTTTGATCTCGTTCTGCTCTTTGAGCGCCGCCTGCGCGGTCTCGGGTTGATTCCAGAAATCGGGCTTGGCCGATTGTTCGAGCAGTTCGTTCTGGCGCGCGGTCAATCGGGGAAGGTCAAAGACGCCTCCCGAGTTTCTCGGCGCGATCTTCGAGGTCGGTCAGTTGTTCGCGTATATCACTTAGCATCGATTTGTAATTCCTTGTCCCGGCCCGCCCCGTCCCGACCGGATGATGAGATCATTGTGACACATGCGCGATCGCGACTTAATGGGCGCACGCCCGCTGTGCTGCGTGCCGAATCAACCGCGCGTTCAGAAAGGTCCGGGATTCCTCACTGCGTTCGGAATGACAAAACTGTCTATGTTTCTGTCATTCCGAACGGAGTCTTCGAAGCGAGGAATCCCGGATCACATATGCCCATTGGCGGCCATCAGGGTCGCGACCACCGCTTCGAGCGGCTTCTGCTTGCGCGGACGTATCCGCGCCCACAGCACGCCGACCACCGCGAGCGCGAAGCAGACTTCCGCGAACACATCGCCGACCATCGTGTAAACCGTGCGCCCGACGCTCCATTTCACCGTCTCGATCTCGGTCTCGCGCGTAAACAGTTCGGTGCGCGCCGTGATCGCGCCGGTTGGAGTAATCACTGTGCTGATTCCGGTGTTCGCGACACGGATCATCGGCGTATGGGTTTCGACCGAGCGCATCGCCGACATCGCCAGCAACTGATACGGCGCCGAGCTGTCGCCGTACCAGGCGTCGTTGGTAATATTCACCAGGATATCGGCGCCGGCCGCGACCGCGTTGCGGGTCAAATCCGGAAACACGCTCTCGTAGCAGATCAGCACCGCGAGCTTGACGCCCTTGACGTCGAACACCGTATGCTCCCGGCCGGGCACGAACTGACCGAACCCGACCACGATCCGATCGACGAAATAGCTAAGCACCGCGCTCATCGGCACGTACTCGCCGAACGGCACCAGTTGCATCTTGTCATAATGGCTCAGCACCTGCCCCTGTCCCGAGACCAGGTAGGCGCGATTGAAGGTAGCGATCGGCCGATGGTCCAATTCGAGCGCCGGGGCGCCGAACAGGATCGGATCGCCGGTCTGGCGCGCGAGAGCGAGCAGGCGGGCGCGATATTCAGCGTCCTCCGCAAGCGATACGGGATAGCGATCGTCGGGCTGAAAAAAAAATGTCGCGGCCGCTTCCGGCCAGATAATCAAATCGACATGCTGGCGCGCGGCCGCCTCGCTCTGCTCGCTATAGATCTGAAAGTTGGTCGGCAGCGCCTGCGGATTCCACTTGACGCTTTGCGCGATATTGGCCTGCACCATCGCCACCTTGAGACTTCCCGCCACCGGCCGATTCTCGATCGTTTCAATCCGGATCGTGCCGAACACCACTGCCGCGATCATCATCGCGGTCAGCACCGACAGGCCCCACATCTCGTTGCGCCGCGGGCGTCTGGCGAGAAGCACGCTGAACACCACCGTATTGAAGAACATGATCAGCGCCGACACGCCGTAGACACCGGTGAACTCGGAGAATTGGATCAGCGCGAGATTCCGATACGCGGCGTAGCCCAAAAGGTTCCACGGGAAGCCAATCGGAACGTACGTGCGAATCCATTCGAACGCGGTCCACGCGATCGGCATGCTCACGAACAGCGGGATTCGCAAACGGCGCGCGACGTATTCGCCCACCAGGAAGCTCGCCGCGACGTCCAGCGCGAGCACCGCCGACAGCAAAAAGCACGGCATCACCGCGACCACCAACGATACCGAGGTGAAATTGTGCAGCGTGATCACCACCCAGTAGAGCGAGGCCAGGTTGAATACCAGCCCCTGCAGCCAGGCGTAACCGAACACCGACTTGAGCCGCAGATCGTTGACCGCGTAGAGCAGCGGGATAAACGCCACCCACGCCATCAGGTTCAAATCCACCTTGGGAAAGGCGAGCGCGAGTGCCAGTCCGCTGGAGACGGTCAGCGCCAGCCGCGACTTGGTCTGAGAACTAAGCAGCATTTTCAACCGGCAACTTTTCGCCTGACGCAAACATCTCTCGATCCGAATACCTCTCTAAGCGGGATCACCCCCGCGCACGGCGGACGGCCGTCGAACTGCTCGAACACGACCTCGGCGTCGTGCCAGCTTTCGACCAGCGCCACCGCATGACGCACGTCGATCGGCAGGTCACCCGCGATCCGCCACTCGCGCTCGAAGCTCCAGTC
>DATJOQ010000251.1:0-2398 GCA_035506935.1 Binataceae bacterium (SeqCode)
CTGAACGCGTGCGTCATGCCGTCGGTATCCTGGCCGACGATCAGATGGCCTTTTTCCAGCCGCATGATTCGCTGAGCTTCGACGCCGAACGGGCCGACGCGAAGATCGCTGCCACGGCTCATCAGCGTCTCCCAGATATACAGTCCATACGCGGCCGGGACGTGGATTTCGTAACTCAGCTCACCAGTGAAGCCGATTCGCCACATGAAGCAATTATCGACGCCGGCGATCTTTCCCATGCGGACATTCATATAAGGAAACGCTTGCGGAGAAAGATCAACGCCCTCTACGACACGACTCAGCAGCTCGCGCGATTTGGGTCCCGCGATGTTGATACTCGCATAGGCGGTCGTGACCGGAGTGACGTGCACTTTCCATTGCGGGAAGCCGGTCTGCAGCCAATTCTCGACCCATTCCCACACCATCCCCGCACCCGATGACGTCGTCGTCATCAGGTAGCGATTCGTTTCCAGGCGCCCGGTCACGCCGTCGTCGAGCACCACGCCGTCCGACGAGCACATCACGCCGTAGCGCACGGCGCCGACGTCGAGCTTCGACCATTTGTTGGTGTAGAGCAGGTTGAGCAATTTGGGTACGTCGGGTCCGCGCAAATCGAGTTTGCCGAGCGGCGTGACGTCGATGATGCCGACGTGTTCGCGCACGTTCCGCACCTCGGCCTCTGGATTGCCGTAATGCTCGGGCCGAATCCACTGGCCCGCGACCAGAGGCACTGCGCGCCGCGCCAGATGCCACGGTTGCATCGGCGAGTGGCGCACCGGTTCGAATTTCCGTCCAGCGAGCGCTCCCAACGTGATCGGCGCGTAAGGCGGGCGCCATATCGTGGTGCCGGTTTCGCTGATCGTCTGACCCATCCCTTCGGCGAGCGACGCGGTTGCGTTAACCGTTTCGAGCTTGCCCTGCGCTCCACCCATGGTGGCAGTGGTGTAGCGCTTCATCAGCTCGATCGAGTCGTAGCCTTCCTTGGCCGCGGAGATGATATCTTTCGAGGCGACGTCTTCCGAGAAATCCACGAATCCGTGCGTTCGGCCGCGAAACAGCGCCGGATGATCTTTAACGCCCAGTGCCGGAATCAAGCAACCCGAACCGTAACCCGATCGCGCGGCCGCGGCAGCGCCGATGGCGCGCGCATGTGCGATCAATTCTTCGTGAGGGCCGTCGCCGGCGATTCCACCGGCAACCATCACGTTGTCAGGCAATCCATCGCCCGGAAGGAAACGCGCCGCGCGCGGCTCGTATAGCGGACGCGCGCCAGCCATGTTGAGCAATGAGGTTGGCGCGGTCCATCCGATCGCCGTGATCAGCAGGTCGCAATCGATTTTTGATCCGTCCGCGAGCTCGACCGCGCGCACGCTGTTGGTGCCGATCGCGCGCACCACGTCTGCGCCGCGCCGCGCATCCGCCACTGCCGCCACTTCCACGCCGACCCGTCTCAGATCGGCCGCCGCCGCGTCACCTTCGCCGTTGGCGGTGAATACCACCGCGCGTGCTCCCGGCTTCACCGCGTATAAGTTGATGAGCTTGCGCGCGGCGGTAGACAGCATCACGCCTGGCAGATCGTTGCCCTCAAAAATGTACGGCCGCTCGACAAGACCCGGCGCTACGATCAGCGTCTTCGCGCGCGCTTTGATCAAGCGCTCGATTACATGCGGCAGGCCGCGCTGCAGAATCGCGAGCCAGTTGTCGTCGTAGCGTCCGGTTACGACCGAATTGGTAAGCACTTCGATCTGTGGCTGCGCCGCGACCGCCTCGCGCAGTTCGCGCAGCGACGCTAGTTCGTCCGCAGCGCCCCAGCGCAGATGGCCGCCGAGTTCGTATTCCTCCTCGACCAGCATCACGCTCGCGCCGGCCTGCGCCGCAGCGACCGCGGCCGCCATTCCCGCGAGACCGCCGCCCGCGACCACGACGTCAGGATGCGCGTAGCGCTTGTCGTAGTAGCCGTGCGGTGAGTCGGCCGTGACCTTGCCACCCGCGGCGAAGCGTCGCAACACGCTCTGATACGTAGGCTGAAGAAATTGCGGCTTGATGAAAGTCTTGTAGTAGAAGCCGGCGCTGAGGAACCGGCCCATCAGGCCGTTGACCGATTTCAAGTCGAAGCGCAGCGAAGGCCATGCGTTCTGCGCGCGCACATCCATCCCTGGCGCGACCCGCCGATGCGCCCCGCGCACGTTCGGCTCGTCGCCGACCTGCATCATGCATCCGGGGTCGAGGTAGTTTGCGGCCAGCACACCGCGCGGACGATGGTATTTGAAGCTGCGCGAGAAAACGCGTTTGCCACACGCGGCGAGCGCCGAAACGATCGTGTCGCCGGCGTACGCGGGGTAAAGGTCGCCGTTCCAGCGAAAGGTGAACCAGCGATTGCGATCCAGCACCTCGCCCG
>DATJOQ010000252.1:0-5870 GCA_035506935.1 Binataceae bacterium (SeqCode)
GGCCCTCCGCGGGTTGCTATGTCTCAGCGGTCGATTGTTACGTCGAAGGCTTCACCACGGTGAAAAGCGAAACCTTGCCCCTTTGAACCAGCAGCAAGGCGGGCTTTTTATCCTTCTTCGCTTCCTTGGCTTTTGCCAGGAAGTCGTCAATCGACGATATTTTCTCGTGATTGACCTCGAGCACGACGTCGCCCGGCTCGAGCCCCGCGTCAGCCGCCGGCGTGTCGGGCTTGATACCCTTGACCACTACTCCCTTGTCGGTTTCGAGGTTGAACTGGCGAGCCAGCTCGGGGGTTATTTCGCCCACCTGGAGCCCCCAATCAGCTCCAGGCTGCTCACCCTTTGCGCTCGCGACGACCGACTCTTTCAACTCACCGACGGTAACGTCGAGCGTCTTGTGCTTGCCGTCACGGATCACTTCGAGCGGGACGGTCTTGCCGATTCCGGTATCCGCCACCATCTCCGGCAGCGCGTGCTGATCGGCGACGGTGTGGTTGTTGAACTTCACGATCACGTCGCCGCGCTCCACACCCGCTTTGGCCGCGGGCGAGCCGCTCTCGACGTTGGCCACCAGTGCGCCCTGGACCTGCTTGAGGCCGAAGGACTGCGCCAGCTCAGGCGTGATTTCCTGGATCTCGACACCCAGCCATCCGCGCACCACGCGTCCCCGATCCTTCAACTGCTCCATCACGCTCTTGGCGAGGTCGATCGGTATCGCGAAGCCGATACCAGCGCTGGTGCCGGTGCGGCTGTAGATCGCCGTGTTGATTCCAACCACGTTGCCCTGCGTATCGAACAACGGGCCCCCCGAGTTGCCGGGGTTGATAGAAGCGTCGGTCTGGATAAAGTCGTCGTAGCTGCCGCCCAAGGCGCGGCCCTTGGCGCTCACGATTCCGGCGGTAACGGTCAGGGAGAACCCGAACGGATTACCGATCGCGACAACCCAATCGCCGACCTGGGTATCAGCCGAATCGCCCAAGGCGGCCGCCGGCAGTTTTTCGGTGGTGTCGATTTTGATCAGCGCGAGGTCGGTCTTGGCGTCTTTGCCGATAACCTTGGCGGTATATTCGCGCTTGTCCATCAGGGTGACTTTGATTTCGTCCGCGTTACCGACCACGTGATTATTGGTCAGGATGTAGCCGTCGGGCGAAACGATCACACCGGATCCAAGGCCATGCTGCTTGAACTCACGAGGGATCTCGCCGAAGAAGCGGCGGAATTGCTCGAACGGGTCGCCGCCACCACCACCGCCGGGACCGCTGGGACCACCACCGCCACCAGGGCCACCATATCCGGGGCCTGGGCCGCCCTGTCCTGGACCGGGATCGGGGCCGCCTTCTTCAGGTCCGCCCTCGAACTCGAAGCCTTTCACCTTCTGCACGACACTTACGTTCACCACCGTGGGCATCACGTGCTTGACCAGCGGCGCGAACGAGCCAATCGCCACGGTATGAGAGTTAGGTTCGGGCTGTCCGGCCGGCGCAGGTGGCGCGGGTGCCGCCTGACTCAACTGTGTGGGTTCGGCAGGCGGTGCCGTCTGCGGCTTGTCTGATTCCTTCTCGGCCGAGCCCCAAAGCGGAAAAGCCCTGACGTCCACGCGAGCGATCAGCACGGCCATCAGCGCGACAACCAACACGCCGCCTACAAGGGCGACGGTTTTCTTAAACATGCGAGCCTCCCTGGAAATTCAAAAGCGTAGAGGGTTGTATCATAGCAGAAGGCTCGTACCTTGGCCTTCTATACCTTGGCCTGACGACGACAGGCCAAAGAAAATTCAAAGCGAAACGATGGACTCCGGTCAACGGCAGGCACTCGTCCGTTTTTCTAATCGATGTCGCCTGGCGGTGGATGCTGCTTTGTGCCTGTTAAACCTTACCATTTCCACCTAGAAAATTAGCGCGCGCCAGCCCTTTGAGCAAACCTCACAATTGGCGTCCATTCGGATGACCGTCCTATTCGGTAATACCACTCCAAAACGGCATTATTCGACGCTCGGCGACGCCCCACGGCGCATCAGGCGTCCACGCCAATAGCCGAAGAAGTTGACGCATTCCAACTGATGGTAAAACGCGCGAGAGCTGTCGCCGCGGGCCGCTGCCGCGGTCATCCGCAGCGCGTTCCTGAGGAACTTGTCCAGATGGTTATGGCTGCGACCGCCCTTGAACGCCGTGCCCACTCCGAAGGCGAAGCTTTTGTGCCTGAAGTAACCTCGCGTCAGCCGCTCCGGACCAATCCAATGATGGACCACGGCGCGGCGCGCGAAACCCATCCGGCCGCCGCGCTCGATAATCCTGGCAAACAGCTCAGTGTCTTCTCCCGACATCGGATTGCTGCCGCTCACCCCCAGGTCTTCGCGAAAGCGCCCGAACCGCTCGAACGTCGCGCGGCGAAAACCGACGTTGGCGCTGAAATAGTTGTGCACAACCTCATCCATCCCGTCGGCGTGATCGGCTAAGGCCGGATCGTGCACCGCGAGCTTCACATAAAGCACCGGTCCGAGCCATTGCGGCGGCGGCCCGGTCCATCGCGCCAGCACCAGTCCGCAGGCGGCGTCGAGATTACGCCGCTCAATCTCGCCGACCAGCTCGCGCGCCCAGTTGGGCTCGACCGTGACGTCGTCGTCGATGAACAGGATAAGATCGCCGCGGGCCTCATCGACCGCCCGATTACGCGCGAAGCTCGAACCCTGCTGTGATTCGAAAATCCGCCGGACTTTGATCAGCGGCGCGTCGGCGTACGACTCCACGACCGCAGCGGTATCGTCCCTCGAGGCGTTGTCGATCACGAGGCAATCGGCTTCAAGCCCGTCGCCGAGTTGCAGGCGCTGGACGCTGTCGAGCGTCTGTGCCAGCAGGCGCGCGCGATTATGCGTGGGTATCGCAATCGTGAGCTTCATCGGATAGCCGGCGCTCAAGCGCTCCGGCTCAGCCCTTGGGCATCGGTGGCGGCGGCGCTTGAGGCGCGGCTGGCGCCGGATTCGGCGCCTTCGGTGAAACCGGCGCTGCTCCGGCTTCGCTTGGCGTCGAGGGAACCCCGAGCTGGCTGAAGACCACCATCGTTACCGCAACGTCGGGCTTGGCGTCGCGCTGAATTTCAGCTGGCGCGTTCAGCCTGAAGCCAAAATCGCGGGATTGATTCGGCGCCAGCGGCAACACGTCGCGGCTGAAATTGCTGAACTCGATCGGGGTATCGATCGGCGTATGCTCCTCGCTGTAGACCGCCTTGCGCCTGGCGCCCCTACCTTCATAGTAGGTGACGGTCATCCGCACCTCATCGACCGGCTTGTCGCCGCGGTTGGTGATCTTGCCGAAGATTCCGGGGACCGCTGCCGCGGTCATCTTCAGGTCAACGTTGCTGAGCTGCACCTTGGCCGCGTAGGCCTGGGCTTCGGCAACCTGCGATTTGGTGGTTTCGATCATCCGGAGCTCGCTCTCATAGCGCGAGGCCAGTCCTTTGTTGCCGGTGGCAGGCGTTTTCGCCAGCTCGGCAAGCAGGCTGTTGTAAGCCGCGATCGCCTGATCGTAATCGCGCTTGTGATACAGCTCCACCGCCTGCTTGTGAAGCGTGGCAACGCTCTCCTTGAGCGGGAAATCGGCCACCACCTTCCATCCGTCGCTTTCCTTCGCCAGCACCACGGTGTCGTCGTAGGTGATAGTCGGATAATGATTCTGCTGCAGCGAGTCCTGCGCCCGCTTTTCGAGCGAATCTTTGTCGTTCTGATCGGCGTCGAGCAGACGCTCCCATTGCGCCAGGTCCGGAGCGGTGACTTTGACCGGCACGATCGCCAGATTACCTTCGATCGAAGGCTCGCCGACGCTGTAATCGGTCTTCAACACGATCGGCTTGAACCACTCCCGGCTGACGTCGGGCGCCATCGGGATCGCAACCAGGAATTGCTCGATAGTTCGGTCCGACCGGTCCTTAGCCGACAGCGCTTCGTAACAGGCTGGATAATTGAACACCTTCAAATTGGCGAGATATGTCTCGGCGACGGTTCGGGGATTTCCGGCGCACCCGCTGATTAGAATCGCGCAAAGGATTATTCCCACGGCGCCGAAGCTCGCGCTGCGCTTCATATCGGCCAAAGTGGTGTTGCCGGAGGCTCGCACAATCATGCGCCCGAGCGGGGAATCTGCTTGAGTTCGACCACATTACCTTCGGGGTCGCGGATATAAATCGAAAGCCCTATCCCGCGCGCGCCGTAGCGCATCTGGGCGGTTTGATCGAGCACCTCGACCTCGAGGCCGCGCAGCGAGCGCGCCAATTCGTTCATATCGGCAGCGTCGACGCCGACGCAGAAATGCTCCATGTTGCGGCCCGCTTCATGACATTCGTCGTCCACTGGCACCAGGTCGATCATGCTTGCGCCGGCGCGGAGCTGAACCAGGCCGAATTGATCGAGGCGGCGCTCCTCGGTGAGCCCGAGCACGCGAGTATAAAAATCCAGCGCACGCTCCCGATCGCGGCATCGCAGCACCACGTGATCGAGCTCGACGATTCTTATCGGCGTTTGCACTTGGGTAACAGACTAGCGGAGAGGAGCGCCAAGTCCGAATCGATCCTGGGATTGGTCAGCGTTCGACCGTGAGTCCCGCGTCGTTCCAATCGATCATCCCGCCGCGCAGGTTCGAAACGTGCTCGTATCCGAGCCCGGTCAGGATCGCGGCGGCGGTAGTGCTTCTCACTCCTGAGCGGCAAATCGTGACGATCGACTGGTCCTTGGACGCACCCAGCTCGGCGAACCGGGCGGGCAATTCCTTGAGCGGAATCAGCACGGCGCCCGGGATATGACCAAGCTCGCCGCCGAATTCGTCGACCTCGCGGACGTCTAGCAAAACCGGCCTGGAGGGATCCGCCAGTTGCATGTTGACCTCCTGGGCGGTGATCTGGCGCACCTGGCTCAACTGCATCAGGCTCGGAAACTTTACCGATTCATCTTCGATCGCGGATTGATTCGATTGCAGCGCCTCCTGGATTTTTTCCGGCAACGGCAAGCCGAGGTTGTTCATCAGGTCGATATAAGCATCGCGTGTATGGCCTGCCACTCGCGGATTGGTGCGCTTCTCCTCGCCAATAGTTGAGCAGGTATGGCCGCGATAATCGTGAGCGGGAAACACCTTCGTATCGTCAGGCAAGATGAAGAGCTTGCCGGTGATGCTGTCGTACTGCGCGCCGGGGTCGCCACCGGCGAAATCGGCGCGTCCGGTGCCGTGGATCAGCAGCGTGTCGCCGGTGAAGACGCGCCCGTCGCAACAGATGCTAATCGAATCCGGCGTATGGCCCGGCGTATGACGCATCAAGAGATCAATTTCGCCAACGCGCAGATGTTGATTGTCGTCGACGTGAACGTCGATTCGCGGGGCGGGGGCTCGTCGATGCATCACCACCTGCGCGCCGGCCAGATCGCGCAGGTCCCACGCGGCGGTGCGATGGTCAGCGTGAGTATGGGTCTCGATCACGTACTCGAGCTTGCAACCGTAGTAGGCGAGGATCGCCAGATACCGGTCGACGCGCTCCTTGATCGGATCGATTAGCGCGGCTTTGTGCGTGCGATCGCAGGCGATCAGATAGGTCTTGCAATTGGCACGATTCAACTCGCGGAAATGCATCTGGGCTCCCTCCACTTCGGTTGTCGGCGTGCCCAACCGTTTTCGAAGTACAAGGCGCGCTGGCGTTTTCGATTTGTCGCACTCGCCGGGGTCGTGGTCAAGCGAAGCGCTCGACCGGCTTAGGCCAGCCCCTTATCGCGATCGCTGCTTTCCGCGGCGGGCGGCTGCGCGGCCCGTCGCGGAAAGCTCAGGCGGACGCGCTCACTGCGCCCGAGCGCGTCCGCCACCATCGCATCTACCTCGAGCATGGACTCTGCCTGC
>DATJOQ010000253.1:0-2689 GCA_035506935.1 Binataceae bacterium (SeqCode)
AGATGTTGTCGCGGTTGTCGATCAATTCGAGCAAAGTTGCAAACCCATCGAATCCGTATCAACCGAAGAAAGAGCGGCCGCGGGTCGCTCTCGTGCTTGAAGACAACGCGCATGATGACAATCGATTGACTCGCTCGTAAAGTAATAAGCGGCTCGAGGGCCCCTGATGGCTGCCGCGAAGCAACTTTCCTACCGCGCTACCGACAAGCGTCCGCTCTATTCGATGCTTCGCCACTCGCCGGCATTCGTGATGCTGGCGATCGTGATCGCCGACGGTAGCCAACTCGCCGATCCCGACCTGTGGAACAATCTTCGCGCCGGACAGATAATCCTGAGCACGCACCATCTAACGCTTTACGATTCCTTCTCTTACACCGCCTTCGGACATCTGTGGCGCAATCACGAATGGCTGTCGCAGGTCGCCCTGGCCGCGACCTACAACTATCTCGGCGTGTTCGGGCTCAAGCTGATGAAGCTGCTGTGCGCAGCCGCGATCGTTTCATTGATCTCGCTCGCGCTGGCTGAGACCGAGGCATCGCCGCGCGTGCAGCGTGCCGTGCTCGCACTGACCGCTGTTGCGCTGCTTGCGCAGATTCAGTTTCGTCCGCAGCTTGCGAGCTTCGTTTTGCTGAGCCTGATCCTTGTGATGCTCGCGCGCGATACGTACCGCTCGCGCGCGATGCTGTGGCCGATGGTCCCGATTTTCGCGCTATGGGCCAATCTGCATGGCGGTTACCTGGTGGGCATCGCGGCCGTTTTCACCTACGCCGCCGTGGTCGCCGCAGACGATCTTCGGCACGGAGTGGGATTCATGCGCACGGCGCGCCTGATAGCGATCGCCGCGGGCTGCACTCTTGCCACGCTGGCGAATCCTGACGGAATCGAAATTTGGCGCACAGTGACGCATTCGATCGCCGATCCGCTGGTGCATCGCGGTCTGGCCGAATGGCAGCCGCTGCTGAGCCGTATCATGATCGAATGGCGCGGTTATCCATTGGGCGTGATCATCTATCTTCTGCCGCTTGCGCTTTTCGTCGCGCTAGTGCTCTCGCTCTTCCTGGCGCCATCGCTCGATGACGTCCCGTTGGTCGCGATCGCGGCGCTGTTTATCGTCGGCGCGTTCGTATCCGTCCGCAACATGGCGCTGGCGGTAATCGTTCTGAGCGTGCCGTTGTCGCGCCATCTCGGGATGTTTCTTGACGCCGCGCCTGCGAGTTTTCGCGCCGACGCAACGGAGGCAGAGCCGACAATCGCGGAGCGTGCTCGCGGCATACAAGTTGACGGTCAATTCA
This sequence comes from Binataceae bacterium (SeqCode), assembly GCA_035506935.1. Lineage (GTDB taxonomy): Bacteria > Desulfobacterota > Binatia > Binatales > Binataceae > DATJOQ01. The sequence continues at coordinate 1,293 of DATJOQ010000253.1, forward strand.
ACCCGGTGCTGGCGATCGTCCTAACGATCGCGATCGTCTTGGCGGGTGGGCTTCTGTCGAATCGCCTCACTATCGATGAGCACTGTCCGGTGGGTGCCGTCGCGTTTATGCAGCGGCACAATCTTCATGGCAACCTGCTCTCCAGCTACGATTGGGGGAACTACCTGACGTGGCATACTTCGCCACCAAGCAAAATCTTTATCGACGGCCGCAGCGATCAGCTGTTTCCGCCGCAGGTGATCAGGGATTACTACGATTTCTACTACGCCTCTCCCCGCGCGCAAACCGTGCTCGACCAATATCCTCATGACTTTGTGCTGCTGCCGCCGGACGCGGACAGCTTCGGCCTGATGGCAAAAACCCCGCAGTGGAAATTGATTTACCGCGACCCCGACGCTGCTTTGTTTGCACGCGCCACCTCGCCGGCGGCTCAGCTCCCGATAGAATCTCTCAACGATGCGGCGCGACCAAAGCTCTTCCCCTAGCAAAGCCGTTTGGACGTAAGCATGATCGATTCGCGTCAATTCAATTTTCATTTCGCGGCGGGATTTGCATCCTCGACGCATTCGGTCTTCGGTAGCGTTCGTGCCATGCGGCGACGCTGATCCGTATCGGTTTTTATCGGCCCTTTCAGAGTTCCTTCTTTGACCTGCCTCTCGAAATTTGAGCGCCATCTGTGCGCCGCACGCTCGCATGATGTCTTGTCGGGGAAGCCGGTTTGGGTCTCCGACTTATGCGGCTTGGGCATGTTAATCATCAAGGTCCAGGTCAACAGGGCCGGGATCGCGACGTGTCGAATTTTCATGGGCCTCCTCCTCGCGGGTTGGGCGCTGCTGTCTTTGAGCACAGACAGCGCGGTTGCCGCGATCAGGAAATGGTTCGCGGCGTGCAGACCGGGGCTATTGCATAGCGCTCCCGCCGAAGCCTCGCAACATCCACCCAGGATTTTCGGTTAGTTCCTGGCGAAGGACGCTGACGATGAGCCATTTCGAGTTTGAAGTGCGTTCTCGCCCATGGCACGATGCCCAGCGATCGAAAACTCGAGGAGCCTAGTCGCCGGGAACGAAGCGGGATAGCTTCAGGCGCGCAGACTACTCGTGAAACCGGGTAAACGATGGCGACAGAAGAACCAACTTATGCGCGCGGCCCGCTACTCACCCTTTTCGCGATCCTGTTCGCGCTGCTCGCTATCTCGAACATCTCGAAGCCGTTTAGCGGAGGTCGAGCCGGTTTCGTTTTTCTCGGCACCAGAACCTCGGGAGTAGAAAACGCGATTCTCGGACCTGCGTTCGGAATTTTCCTTCTCATCTATACGATTGGCATCTGGCGCCAGCGGCGATTCGCGCTGCCGATGGCGTGGGCGTACGCGATTTGGGTCCCGATCAACATCTTTCTCT
>DATJOQ010000254.1:0-4433 GCA_035506935.1 Binataceae bacterium (SeqCode)
CGGATGGGCGCTGCTGACGCCGCTTAGCGAATTAACCGAAGCGCTGCACAGCGTGAGCCAGCGCAAGAACCCTGGCCGGCTGCCCGCGCAACGCTTCGCCGAGCTCGACGCCGTGGCTCGCGAATTCAATCACATGGCCGACAAGATCGAGGAGTACGAAAAGCTCAGTATCGAGCGCATCCTCTACGAGAAGAGCAAGACCGAAGCGATCATCGAGGGACTCGGCGACGGCATCATCCTGCTCAACCCCGAGCGCGTGGTGTCGCATCTCAACCAGACCGCGGCCACTATCCTCGGTGTCGATCGCGAGGATACGCTCGGCAGCCCTTTCGACGATCTGAGCTGCAATAATCCGCACTACATCAGGCTGCTCGAGGTGCTCCAGAAACTGCGCAAACTACCGCCCGATCAGCAGCACACTGAGGTCCAGCTCCACTTCCAGGACCGCGATCGTTTCTACGTGTTCAAGCGCGTGCCACTCAGCCAGAAAGACGGCCATCCGCTCGGTGTCCTGATCATCCTCCAGGATGTCACCCAGGTCCACGAGCACCATCGCGCCCACGCCAGGTTGGTCTCCGCGCTGTCGGTCGAGCTTAAGGAACCGCTTGGCGACATAGCCTCATCGGCTGAGCGTTTAGAGGCCACCGACGGTACACCGCCGGCGACGCAGCACGAATTGGTGGAAAAGATCCGGCAGGATTGTGAGCGCCTGAAAAAGATGGCGGATGATCTGATGAATCTCGTGCGTCGCGAGACCGAATAAGCGACTGATTCTCCGACATCGAGGCAGCCGCCCTCTTGCCAAAAGGCGTCACTTCACCGTCGGCTTACTAAACCGACCATCTCACGAAAAAGCCTTCGGTACTCCAGTTTCGAGCGAAAATGTAATCGGCCGAACCCGATTCGCTAGGCCGGCAACCGAAATGAGTTCGCGTCGGCGGTCGGTCCCACTCCCGCGCGCGCGATCAGTTGATCCTCCAGCGGGATTCGCTTCTTCAGCTCCGGCATCACGTCCGCCGCGAACAGGCGCAGGCTGTGCTCCGCGATATCGTAGGGCATGCCACCGAAACTGAACACTCCCGTGAACGCCTCGCCGCCCGTGCGATTCTGGATATCGACGATCTTTTCGTAACAGCGCTCGGGCGTGCCCCACACCTGCAGGCCGAGGAAGAAATTCGTCATCTCCTCCATCCCGCCCGGAGCACTGGTCCGCTCCTGCATCATCTTGTAGGCCTCGTAGCCCTTCATCTTGGTGAGATGGTCGCCGATCAGCTCGTAATGCTTCGCCACCGAACTCCAGTAGCCGCCGATATATTTGCGCGCGAGCTCTTCCGCGCGATCCTGGCTCTCGTCGCAGAAAGTCCATCCCCCGACGATCGGCGGCGGCGCATCCACGCCGTTGGCGTCATGAAAGGTCGAGCGATAGTCGTTGAGCTCCCGCGTCACCAGGTCCCACGGCTTCTGCGGGATAATCAGAATTCCGATTCCCAGCTTCGCCATGATCAGCGACGATTCCGGCGATACCGCGGCGGCGTAGGTGCGCCCGCGAAACGACTTGAACGGCCGCGGCCGGATATTGCGCCGCACCTGCTTCACCAGGCGTCCGTCGAATTCGCAATAGCCGTTCTCGAGACCGTGCAGGATCATCTGCGCCGCCTCGGTGAAGAACTCGCGGCTGTCTTCCTGGTTGACGCCGAAGCCCTCGAACTCGACCCGGCCCAGCCCGCGTCCGATCCCGAAGATAAACCTGCCGTTCGACATGTGGTCGATCATCACCACCTGCTCCGCCACCCGCATCGGATTATGCCACGGCAGCACCACCACCATCGTGCCGAGCTGGATCCTCTGCGTACGCCCGGCGAAATAGGTGAGGTACTGAATCACGTCGGGACACATCGTGTAGTCGGTGAAGTGATGCTCGACGCCCCACAACGAATCGAATCCCAGCGGCTCAGCCAAATCCGCCAGGCGCAGCTCGTTGCGGTAAACGTTGCGGTCGGTCCGCCCTTCACCCTGACCCTGAAAAATTACTGCCATCCCTACGTGCATGTCTCGGCTCCTTGATTGTACTGGCGTCTTATCGCGCGACGGTACTTCCAGCAGGCTGATACGATACTAGTTCAACTGTGGTCTTCTTCTTGGCCGCGGTTATATCGCATTTGGCAAAAGTATTCGCGTCCGGCACGTACCAACAAGTGGTGCTGGCCGGCACGATCGATCGGTAATTGATATCCAGCTTGAGCGCCGTAAACGTCCCCGCCGGAACCGTGATCGTTTCCCATCCCACCGCCTTGCCGTTGGTCTCGCCCTCGCCGCTGTAATCCTCCGCCTTCCACTTCCAATGGCTCGTCCACGCCTTGCCCTTTTTCAGCGGAAACGAGAGCGTGCCGAGGTCCGGCGAATACGAAACATCCTGGCCCGCCACCAGCGAATATCCCGAAAGCTGGTTGAGGTCGTGATTCACCACTTCCTGTTTGCCCGCCGAATCGAGCACTACGCGATCCTCCGAAACGCTCACCACCTTGGTGGTCTCGTCCTGCCCATTGATCCGATTCACCCACACATCGCCGGGCGAGAACGTCGGCGCATTCACCTCGCGGTCCTCGGTGTTTTCTTGGGCCGCCGCCGTCTCAACCTCGCCCGCCAGCACCTTATGACGGCAAAGCGGCGACGACGCTCCGCACACGATTCCCGGTCCCGGCTTAATCCTTATCGCAGTGCCGGAGACCGTGACCAGCGTCGCGCTGTCGTTCACCTCGCGCTTCACGTAGACGATCCCGTCGACATCGTCCGGCCATCGCTGCATCGCCAGCTGCCTGAGCTTGCTATCTTGCGTCGCCTCATCAATCGAATCGGCATTCACCGGATCGGTGTACTCAATTTTTCCCAGGGTGTCGTACGGCTGCGGGATAGAGCCGACCTCGATAAAGATATGGTTGACGTCCATCGAGATTTCTGCCGCCTTGAGCTGGGCTTCTTTCTGTTCCTGTTGTTCCTCGATTCCGCAAGCGGGAATCGCCAGCATCAGTGCCACGATAAGGACTTTTGCGTACCAATTTTCCATGCGCCGCATCCGTTTATTGTAGCGGTAAGATCGTGTTATCCGAAGAGCCACCAGTTGTATTCGGCTCCGCCCGCGATTCGTTACGCCGTTTCCTCTGACTGATCCCCTCGCCCGCAATATCTGCGGGAGAGGGTTACGGTGACGGCACCATCAGAGATCATCTCCGAGGATGCTCGCCTCTGGATGATCATCCCGGGCGCTCCTTCATCTGTCCTGAGCGTAGCGACGGCATCGCCGCGGCGTAGTTCAAGGATCGCAGCGAAGCAATGCGCTTGATGCTCCACTCGAGCCTTGTGCGAGGAATCGGGAATCGCGCGCTAAGTTGGCTAGCGCGCCTCTGTGATTTAACGCCCCGTTAATGGCAGCGAAATCATTCAGCAACCAATTCTGCTAGAAAATGGCTTCTCTAATGGGTTATTGAGCAATTTAAGCTAATACGTTATTGAATTGAATAGTTAAAGCTCAAAATTGGTGGTTTAGTTACAGCCCCTCTGCGCGAGATTCGCAGCATCGAGGAGGAAGCCTCGTGTATCGATCCGCTAAGAACGCAGGCCTTGGGCAAAACCCAAGCATACGAATCGGGGCGATCGCGATTGCGCTTCTGGCCGCAGGGACGATTTGCTGGGCATGGATCGCCGCCGCGCAAATCGCGGCCCCGGCGGCAAGCATTCTCATCACGCAAAAAATCGACGAGAACAATCTTGTCACGCTCGCCGGCAACACGCGGCCCGAGGCGAATGCCGCCAATGATCGCGGCCCGGTCGCCGGCAACTTCCCGCTGCAGCACCTATGGCTCCAGTTGCGACGCCCGTCCGAACGCGAACAGGCGCTCGAACGATACCTCGATCAGTTAACCGATCCGCACTCGCCGAATTTCCATCACTGGCTTACCGCAACAGAATTTGGAGAGCGCTACGGCCTGGCGCAACAGGACTTGGCGACTGTTAAAGCATGGCTCCAGTCGTACGGCTTTGCCGTTACCCTGGTCTATCCCAATAACGTTATCGATTTTTCCGGAACGGCTGGTCAGGTGCGGGACGCTTTCCATACCGAAATTCACCATCTCGGAGTGAACGGCGAGCAGCATATCGCCAATATGAGCGACCCGCGGATTCCGGCGGCGCTCGCGTCTGCAGTGGTTGGCGTGGTCTCGCTCAATGACTTCCATCCTCATCCGGCGCTTCAGCAGCGCAGCCAGTATACGGTTGGCGGCGGCGTTTATCAGGTCGTGCCCGCTGACTTGGCCACCATCTACAACCTGAGTCCGCTTTATTCTGCGAGCTATTCCGGCCAGGGGCAGACCATCGTGGTGGTCGAGGACAGCGACGCCTACAATGGTACCCCCAGTGGTTGTGACTCCACCACATGC
>DATJOQ010000255.1:0-12027 GCA_035506935.1 Binataceae bacterium (SeqCode)
ACCTTCGGTGTCGCTTGCCGGAGAGTCTCAGGAGGCGCGGGCATCGGCACCGGCTCTTCCGGCGGCGCTTCCTGTTGCGGTTGCTCCTCAGGCTGCTCTTCGGGCGGCGGCGGTGGCTCCGGCGGAGGCTCGGGCTGCTGCTCCTCGGGTTGGGCCTGTTCTTCGGGCGGCGGGTCGGAGGGCGGTGCTTCCGGCTGCTGCTCTGGCTCGGCTTGAGGCGCCGAGTCGGAGTCGTCCTGTACCAGCACTGCGGGCCGATTCTGTCTCGCTGATCCCGGTTCCTCTTCAACCAGAGGCGTCAAACGTTGAGGAACTATTGCTTGCGGTTCTTCCTCGACGACAATTGAGGATGTGTCGAGCGCCAGCACTGGCGAGTACAGCAACAGTGTTGCCGCCAGGATCAAGGCCGTGCTCTTCATACCCCTCGAACCCCCTCCTGCTCGTAGCCCTCTCAGCCTTGCGTCACTAAATCCATCGTTGGATCGCGCCGCGCTCTCAGTGCATCACAGGCTGCTGTGACGACAGTGGCGCCGAGGAGGAAGACGGCGGCGCGGTCGACGGCTGCCATACGTGTGCTGGGGGCGATGAACCCGAAGTGCCGGACCGCGATGTCATGCTGTCCGAGTCGGCAGAACCAGTCGGCGCCATATCGGATGGTGGCATCTCGGCCAGCGACGGCGGAATAGTCGTTTTACCGTAGAGGTAGGTGTCTTCCTCGTCGTTGCCGCCGAATACCGGTGCGAGCGGGCTGTCAGTGGCCAAATAATGCAGCGGACGCGCTACCGTCCATTCCAGGAAGTAACCTACAGGGTTGAGGATGGTGGCGATCATCTTGAGCGGATTCGCGTCTTCGTCGGTGTATTCCTTGGGATTCTGAATATCGTTAGGATCCTGTTGCCCTTGGCAGAATGCCCGACCCGGCGCGAAAGCTGCGACCAAAATTACAATGATAATCAATTGGCGCATAATGGTTACTCTCTAATGCGAGCGGCGAACCCGTCAATTGCCCAATAGGCAGATTTTAGGCAGTCTGTAATCTATTAACATCCTCGGCGGAGAGAGGCTAGCCTTGCTTCGTCCGGCGGCAACGCGCGAGCTTGGAGCCTATGGAATGTAAATTGGTCTGGCGCCGTTGGCTGGTTGCGGCGGCCATAATCTTGGCTCTGGCTCCAACCCTGCGGGCCGGGAACGCGATGGTCGAAAGCCCCATCGCGTACGTCGGCCTCGACGATAATATCTACTATTGCAAGGGCGATTGCGCCAAGGCCGAGTGCCTGACCTGTCCAGTCAAGGGGCTCGAAGTACGGACCGATGGGCTAATCAACGTCGCCTTGCAGGTGTCCAAGCAGGAGCCCGCCGATTACAACTGGCCCACCTTCTCGCCCGACGGCACCAGGCTGGCCTACGTTTCGACGGCGCAGGGTGAAGACGGGCCGGTATTCGGCGTCTGGGAGTACGACTTCAAAACTAAAAACGCAATCCAGTTGTTCGAGAGTCCCGGCGAACGCCCGATCTACCTCTTCTGGCTCTCGGATAACCGCAGGCTCTCGTTCCTGCTCGCGGGACCGCAGGGACTCAGCCTAATGCTGACCGGGGTGCGCGACGGTGCGCCGGTGCGTCTGGTCGCGCGCGGCGTGCCGCTATACTTCGATTGGAACCTGCCGCGCCATAAGCTCGCGGTGCACAGCAACTCGGAATCCGCGCCGCGCACCGAGCAGATCTACCTGATGAGCTTGAGCGACAAGGGGCAGGCCGTCGACAAGGTGTTGTCGGTCGACGCGGCAGCATTCAAAGCTCCCGCCTGGTCGCGCGACGGCAAGCATCTGGCCTACGTCGCGAACAGCGCTGGCCACGCCAGGCTATATGTATGCGACGGCGACGGCAAGAATCCGAAGCCACTAGTGTCGCTGCCCAGCGGCGAGAGCAGCTTCGTTTGGGCGCCCGATTCGCGCCATATCGCGTACTCGACCGCGCCCGAGGGCAACAACCTGATGTACGACGGAATCGGACTGCTCGACGCCGCGACTGGCAAGACTTCCAAGCTGGTGAAGGAGCCGGTCAGCGCCTTCTACTTCTCGCCTGATTCGCGCCACCTCGCTTACATTGCGATTCCAGCCGGTCCGTTCTTCAGTTGGGAGGTGGCCGATCTGCCGTCGGGCAAGAGCCGCCATCTGGTCGATTTCGTCACCACCGCCGAAGAAGCGATCGCCTATCGCTACTTCGATCAGCTCGCACTCTCGCACAGCATCTGGTCGCCGCGCTCGGACGCTTTGATTTTCGCGGGCGTCTTGATTCGCACCGAGGGCGACACCATGCCGCCGATGATGTCGCCGCCGCCGTCGATATGGGTGGTGCCGATTTCGAAAGGGCCGCCGCGAAATATCGCCGACGGCAAGCTCGCGTTCTGGTCTCCGATCGCGGGAAATTGAGTGCCGTGCGCTGTTATTCTGTGCAAACGGTTAAGCGCGCGCTCACGCCCACGGGCGGCTTTCTCAAGGGCTTCGATTATTCGCTGAATCCGTACGTCGGATGCGCGTTCGGCGACAACGGCGGATGTCCATTCTGCTACGTGCGCGCGCTGCCGGTGGCGCACGCGCGTGACGGCGGATGGGGCAGTTGGGTGATCGCGAAAGACAATCTCGCCGAATGTCTCGAACGCGAGCTTGGCGCGCTGGAGCGCTCCGGCGCGCGCTCGCAGGTGGCTATCTTCATGGCCAGCGCGACCGATCCGTACCAGGGGTTAGAGCGGCGTCTGCGCGTGAGCCGCGGCGCGCTCGAAGTATTCGTGCGGATGCCGCCGCGCCGATTGCTGCTCCAGACTCGCAGCCCAATGGTCGAGCGTGATATCGATCTGCTGCAACGGCTCGGCGAGCACGTGATCGTTTCGATCACGGTCGAGACCGACGACGATCAAGTGCGGCGCGCGCTGACCCCGACCTCGCCTTCGGTCGACCGCCGATTACGCACCGCGGAGCTCTTGCGCGCGGCCGGAATTCCTGTCCAGCTCGCGATCGCCCCGATGATGCCGAACGATCCCGAGCGCTTCGCCGCGCTGGCGCAACGCGTCGCCGATCGCGTAATCGTCGATACCTACTTCGACGGCGACGGCGCATGTGGCCGCCGTTCGCTCGCGCTCGGGATGGCCGAGCGCTATCGCCGGCTCGGTTATGAGGGATGGTTCGAGCGGGGAGCTGAGCGCGAGCTGCTCGCCGCGATGAAGTCACGGCTTGGCGCCGAGCGCGTGCTGTTCAGCGGTGAGGGCTTCAACGCGGTCTGAATTTCACACCGCGCTCCGCAGCGCGTGTGCGGCGCCGACCAGCACCACCGCGCCGACCGTGGCGGTCGCGAGCAGGCCGATCGTGCCGTAGCCCACTATTCCGAGCGTCGCGAAAATCCATCCGCCGATAACCGCGCCTATTAGTCCAAGACAAGTGTCGGCGATCAGCCCGAAGCCGCTGCCGCGCATCAGCTTGCCGGCGAGCCATCCCGCGACGAGGCCGATCAGGAGGACTCGTATCATCGCAGGTACGGCACGCCCGGGCGAGTGAGCTGGATAGTCAGGGCGGACGGCGCCGCACAGACACAGCGCCGGCCGTCGCGATTCACTTTTTTTGTTCCATCGGGGCGCCGCAACATTTGATCGCGCCGGTGCCGCCCTTGGTGACGATCACCTGGGAACCGCATTTGCCGCAGATATAAACTTTGCCGAGCTGATTAGCCATCAGTAGTCTGATTCTCCCTCGAGTATGAATTAGCCGATTCGTTTTTCAGGCGCCCTTGAACAGCGGCCTGCGCTTTTCAAGGAACGCGCGCACACCTTCATTGCGATCGATCGTGGTCTGGAGCAAAGCGTACAAATCTTCCTCCAGCCTTATACCTTGGTCCAACGTCATGTCGAAGCCTTTGAGCACGGCTTCCTTGGCGAGCCTCATCGCGAGCGGCGCGCGGATGACAATAGACTTCACGACCTCGGCGGCGCGGCGCTCGAGTCCCGCGCGGCCTTCCGCGAGATACGTGACGATCCCCAGGCGCAGCGCCTCGCGCCCGTCGATCGCGTCGCCGGTCAGCAGCATCTTGAGCGTTTGCGGCGAGCCCGCCAGCCGCGCCAGACGCTGAGTCCCGCCAAAATGCGGCATCACGCCGCGCGTCAGTTGGGTCAGCGCGAGGCGCGCATTCGCCGGCGCGACCCTGATATCCAGAGCGAGAGCAAGTTCGAGCCCCTCGTCGAGCGCGTCGCCGCTGATAATCGCGATGGTCGGTTTGGTGATTACCGCCAGCGATTCGACCAGGCGCCGATCGATATCGGCGTCGAATCCGACGCAAAAGCTGTCGCCGGCGCCGGTAATCGCGAGCAGCTTTATCGAGTCGTCGTCCTCGACCTGTTCAGCAATCTCGATCAGGCGCTCAGCCATCGCGGCGCTGATTCGATTTCCCGCCGTCGGCCGATTCAGCAGCGCGGTAAGACATCGGTCGGATTCGAGGAGCTCGATACTTCCCGCGCTCGAATTTCCGCGCATCCCGCGACGATTAAGTTTCGCTGTCATCGGTCGACGCTTGGGCGGTCGATTTGCTCGTGTGCGCGCGATCAGGATTTCTCGCCGGCGCGCAGGTCCTTGCGCAGAATTTTGCCGACCGGATTTTTCGGCAGCGCATCAAGAAAGGCGAACGACTCCGGCCGTTTGAAGCTCGCGAGCCTCGAGCGGCAAAAGTCGCTGAGCTCCGCGGCTTCGAGCTTCACTCCCGGTCGAGCGACTACGAACGCCTTCACCGTCTCGCCCCATTCCACCGACGGCACGCCGATAACCGCGGCCTCGTCGACTCCCGGATGGCTCATCAGGACGGTTTCGATCTCCGCCGGTGCGATATTCTCGCCGCCACGAATTATCATGTCGTCCTTGCGCCCGGCGAAGAACACGTAGCCGTCCTCGTCGACCCATCCGAGGTCGCCGGTCGCGCGCCAGCCGTCTTCCATGATCATTTCGTCCTTGCGTCCGGCGTAGCCCTTCATGATTCGCGGCGTGCGGATGCAAATTTCGCCGACCTGCTCCGGCTTGAGCGTGGCGCCGGTTTCATCGCGCACCTTGACCTCGACGTCGGGCAGCGGCTTGCCGATCGAATTGAGGCGCTTGAGCTTCAACTCGACCTGCTCGCGCGTTCCGGTCAATCGATGGTCGTCCGGTCCGAGTACCGTCAATGATGAGGTGGTTTCGGTCTGGCCGTAGGCGTTCACGAAGCCGACGTTTTTGGGGAACGCGTCGATCGCCCGCCGAATCACACCAATTGGCATCGCCGCGCCGCCGTAGGCCAGGTTCTGCAGGCTCGAGAAATCGGTCTGGCCGAACGACGGTTCGTCGAGCACTTGCTTCATCATGGTCGGCACGACGAACGCGTGAGTGACTTTTTCCTGCTCGACCAGCTTGAGCCAGGTGCGCGCGTCGAACTGCGGCATGATCACCAGCTTCCGCCCGGCCCAGATATTGGTCATCATCGCCGCGGTTCCGGCGATATGGTAGAAGGGCACGCACACCAGCGCGGTGCCGCGATCGCTGCCGTCGGCCATCTCGACGTTGGCGGTCACGTATGCGGTGAAATCGTGAAAGCTCAGCATCACTCCCTTTGGCAAGGAGGTGGTGCCGCTGGTGTACATCAGGATCGACGTGTCGCTGTCGTCGACGTCGGCGTCGTTCTCTTCGGGCGATGCCTTGGTCGCGGCCTCGCGCAGCGAAGGCAGCTCCTTGTTTTCGCCCAGCCCCATCAGCTCCTGTGGCTTGATTCGCGGCTTGATACGCTTGATCAGATCGAGGTAGCGATCACCCACCAGCAGGGTCTTCGCCTCCGCCGTGTTGATCATGTACTCGAGCTCGTTTTCCTTCGCGCGATAATTGAGCGGCAGAAAGGTGAGCCCGGCCTTGGCGGCCGCGTAGTAGCTCGCGACGTAGAGGTCGGAATTGGTGTCGAGCGCGGCCACCACTTCACGCTGTTTGAGTCCGGTTGCCTTGAACACTGTACACAGCCGGCACACCAGATCGTTCAAAGCCGTGTAACTTAGGCGGCGATCATTGAACACCACGATCTCCTGATCGGGCATCATCGACGCTGGGATACTCACAAAATTGACAGTGTTCACGGCTCAAGCCTCCATCGAACGGCAGATTTAATCGTAATACGGCTCCTCGACAAGTTTGGGCCGGCTACCTTCGAGCCCGCGCGCCAGCCTGCGTTCGAACTCTAGCGCTTCTACCAGTGGCATATCCAAACCGCGATTCACCGCGAGCTTGGCGGCGGCCACCGTCGCCCTTGGCAATCGGCTGAGCCTCCGTGCCCACTCATGCGCGCTGCGGTTCAGCGCCCCAAGCCCGACCACCTCGGCGACCAAACCTACACGCAGCGCCTCTTGAGCGTCAATCCAGCGCCCCGTTATACAGAGGTCGAGTCCGCGTCCGAGCCCGCATCGACGCGGCGCGGTCTGCGTGCCCGCAACCCCCGGGATCATGCCGAGCCCGGTTTCCGGCAGGCAGATCCTGGTGTTCTGAGCGGCGACCGTAAAATCGCACAGCAGCGCCATCTCAAGCCCTCCGCCGACGGTGAAGCCATGCACCGCCGCCACGGTCGGAATCGAGAGCGCACGCAGCAGGCCCCATACGTCGCGACGGAAGCGCACCCATCGCGCGACGATCGGCGAGGGCGCCTGACCGAACTCGCTCACGTCGCCGCCGGTGGAGAATGCCTTGCCGGCGCCGGCCAAGACCATCGCGCGCACCTCAGGATCATCGTGAATCGCCGACAGTACCTGGTAGAGGTCGTCGCGCATCTGGACGTTGTAGGCGTTGAAGACGGCGGGCCGGTTGAGCATGACCCAGGCGATATCATCTCGTTTTTCGAACAGGACCGTCGTGAATTCGGCGGGTCGAAGCTTTGCTCGGGTCGGCTTGCGTGCCATCAGATATCCGGAACACCACTATACTGCGCTGGCACGCCGCGTTCGTAAACGATCCGCCCATTGATAATCGTCATGTCGACCGGTAGCGACATCAGCTCGGCGGGCGACATTTCCAGGGGATTTTCCGGTAGCACGATCAAATCGGCGAGTTTGCCGATCGCTATCTCGCCGGATTCCAGTCGCGCGAGTTGCGCTGCCGAGCTGGTGAACAGCGCTAGGGCGTCGCTTACTTCGATCGCTTCGTCAGGCGCGAGTTGTTCGCCGTCGGTCGCGGTCCGCGAAACCGCCGCAGCGATCGCGGCCAACGGCCGCGCCGGCGTCACCGGAGCGTCGGTTGCGCCGGCCAACTCGATTCCGGCACGCTTCAGGCTGCGTATTCGATAGAGCTGTGGCACGAGCCCCGGTTCCTGACGATACTTGACCCCGCGAAAGTGCACGAATCCCGGATTCGTCACCACCCACGCCCCCAGCGCGCGGATCCGCTCGATGTAATTAGGCGGAATCACGCCGCCATGTTCGATTCGCCATTGCGTCGCCGCCGCTTTCGAATCACTCCGCAGAGCCGATTCGATCGCCGCCAGCGCCCGCTCGAGTTCTTCGACTTCGGTCGCATGGAAAGCGCAGTCGAGGCCTTCGCGCTTCGCGGCTCTTATCGCGCCGGCCCACGAAGCCGCGTCCACTGATCCGTCGGGCATGAACTTGACCGCGGAGACCTTGATTCCCGCAGCCGCGGCGATACTGCACGCGTCGGCTGCTTGTTCCGCGTGCGATGCTCCGATCATCAGAAGTGCGCGCTGGCACAACGCACCAGCCGAGCGAAGCCGCGCGAACAGCCGAATTTCGTCTATTCCGTTGCGCACCGTGGCGTCGGTGAAAGTCGTCGTGCCGGAAGCGGCGAGTTCGCGGCTGAAGTTTCGCGCGCGCGATTCGATATCGGCGATGGTGACCGGCGGCAGATGCCGCGTGATCCATTCTTCCATCCCGATCACCAAACCGCTGAGGCGTCCGGCCGCGTCGCGCACCATCGCTGCGCCCTCGGGCGGCTTGAAGTCCGGCCGCTCGAGCCCGAGCGCCTGGATCGCGCGCGAGTTCAGCCACGAAGCATGGAGCGTCTGATGGCGCAGGCGGAGCGGATTTTTCGCGACCGCGTCGTCGAGTTCCTTGCGCGCCGGACCCCGCCGCTCCTTGAGCAGCGCTTCATCGCATCCGAAAGCGCGGAGCCAATTGCCGGGTGCGGTTCGCGCTGCGCCGATACGCAAATCGGCAAACAGTTCGGGCAGGTTGCGCGCCCGCGACACCTGAACTCCCGCCGCGGCCGATGCGCCCTCAAGAAAATGGAGATGGGAATCGATAAATCCCGGGGCAACCGCGCGTCCACCGAGTTTTACTAATCGCGTGCGAGGACCGACCAATCCTTTGAGCTGATCGTACAGTCCGAGCGCGATAATTCGCCCGTCGGCGACCGCGACCGAATTGCTCGCGGCTTGGCCCAGGACCACGCCTTCGTGCAAGACCAGATCGGTTTTACTAATAACCATCTGCGAGCAAAAAGGCGGCTCTCCGCAGAGCGTTCAGCCCGCGCCGCCCGATGCGATGCGATCCAAAAGCGCCTCAATCAGCCGAAATAATCCGGCATGCTCGGGCGCCGTTATTATACGGTCGCGTTAGTCAGAAGAGGGCAGGGGCTTTGCCTCTTTGATTTTCATCTCGCCGTCGCAGCATTCGAGCGCGCCGCTGCCGGGCTTGTTGCACAACACTTCGGTTCCACACTTGTCGCACATGTAACGCTTTCCGAGTCCAGTCGCCATTTGTTACCTCTCGCGCCGGCCTTACTTTACACGCCGGCAATTAATGAAATCATCAAAAAGCAAATCATCAAAGCAATCATTGAAAAGGCAGATCGCTAACCGAAGCCCCGAGTTCTCCCTGCGCGTCGGCGATGACAACTTCGGTACCCACGGTCCAGGCGCTGTGATGCAGGATACTGAGTCCGATCACGCCTATCCGCGGCGAATCCGCGACGCTGGTGACGCGACCAACTTCCTTGCCCTCGAGCATCACCGCCGCGTTCGTCCCGGGTACTCGCGCGCCGCGCACGCGTAATCCCAACAGCTTCTTTTTAACGCCGCCGCGAGAAGTCGCGCGCTCGACGGTTTCCTGCCCGACGTAGCATCCCTTGTCGAACGAGATCGCCGATTGCAGCCGCGCTTCCAGCGCGATCGTCTTGGTTCCGGTGTCGACGCCGATTCGCGGTGTTCCGCTCTCGATCCTGAGCACTTCAATCGCCTCGGCGCTCACTTCGCGTATGCCGATCGAGGCCGCCGCGCGATTGAGTTCGTCGACGAAACTGCCGGCATCCTCGGCCAGGACCGTAAACGCCGGACGGCCAAAGCGCGGCAGGTTCGCGATCCCGATTCTTTCGCTTACCACATGATGCCAGGGCGCTAACGCGCCGGCGTCGGGCGCGAGTGCCGCGACGGCGGCTTGCGCCTGCGGCCCTTCGATATCCACCACGGCCATCGACGCGAGCTCTTCAATCTCGACGTCGTCGGCTACCAGAAATTTCTCCAATTGCGCGCGGGCGCTCGGCCACATCGCGCGATCGGTTTCGAGGATCAGCGCGTCGTTGCGCGCCCATACGTAAAAGTCGGTCACGACGTGGGCATGCTCCGTCAGCAGCAGCGCCGCAATCAGCGAGCCCGGCTCGAGCCGCTTGATATCGTTGCTGCACATGCCATTGAGGAACGGCACCCGGTCGTCGCCTGTAATCCGCACCACCAGCCGATCTTCCGCCACGCGATAGCCGACGCGCGCGCTAAGCGCGCGATAATCCGCTGTCAAATCGGATTTCGGCTCCGATTGTGGCTCCTCGCCTGCTCGCGACGCGGTCGGATACTCCATAGTTCAGTTCTCGAACGATTCTCGAAAAATCCACGCTAACAGAATGGAAACCGCCGCCACAACCGCCTCAACTTGAAGCCACGCCCCGCTTATGTCGACGATGTGCTTTAAAGTATACTTGATCGGCGGGAGGGTTACCGATGGGCGCATTTATCCTCGGGTTGATCGTCGGCGCCGCAGGCGCACTGCTACTTTTCATCTATGACGAAGGCGAGATTTTCCTCAAGCTTTCGCGCCAGATCAAGACCGCCGCCGGACGCTACAAGCAGGCGCAGGGTCCCGGTTGAGCCGTCCCGCAGCGCCGCATCTTATGCCGAATTTTTTGCAAAAAGGGTGGGCTTTCCTGCGGCGCGTGCGGGTCCGAACCATCGCGTGGCTGGCGACGATTCTTATGCTGTCGACCGCGGCGGCCGGTCTGGCGGCCGATGACCCCAGGGCCGCGGCGATTCAGCTCAGCGATCAGGCGTTCGCCTTGCTCGGATCGCTGGGCAGCAGCGACGCCGCCAAACCGCTGGTCGGGCCGATCGCCGGTTTCGCCGGTGACGCGCAAACTCTGAGCAGCGCCTTGGGCAAGGACGATCGCGCCGCGGCGGGTCAGGCGATCGCCGAGCTGCAGTCGGACCGCAACGTAATAGACAACGCTGCGAAGGCCCATCCGGGAATCGTCGATCGCGCTAAGTGGGAGTCGCTGAAACAACAGCTCGACGCGCTGGCCAAACTGATTCCGCCCTCGGCTGCTCCCAGCGCGGCGTCGGTTTCGGCGCCGGCGTCTGCCGGCGGAGGCGTCGAGCCCGGCGTGGCCAAGCTCAAGGTGAAGATCGAATCGCTCGGCGTCGACGCCGACCAGGTGACCCACGTCAGGGGATTTTTAGCCGGCCGCGATCTGGCGTCGGCCGGGGTTTACTTGGGTGACCGCGAGATTCGCCCGCTGGATATCGGACCACCGCCTGAGCGCGGCTCGTTGCGTATCAATTTCGATATCCAGCTCGCCGAACTCGAGCCCGGAACGGTGATCCGTGTCTACGATAAATTCGGCCACAGTGCCGAGGCGCAGGTTAGCTCGACCGGTGCGATCGAGCCGAGCGGCTCAGTCGGGCGAGCCGAACCCGAAGATTCGAGCGGCGTGATCGTGAATCGCGGTGACGAGGCCGAACCGGCCGAAAGTCCTTCCGAGTCCGGCAGCGCGAGCACGGCTGAAATCCCCAGCGCTGCGCCGCCATCGCCCTCCAAGCGCCATATCCAAAGCCATATCGGCGGGCTCTCCGACGTACAGATCCATATCGATCAGACCGTTCTGATTGATCCGACGATACGCGAATACGAGATCGTCGGCCGCATCTCGGGGAGCAGGGTCGAGCGGGCGGCTATTTACGTCGACGGCAGTTTCGCGCAGGAGATCGAGCTTGCCTCTCCCGACAGCTTTGGCGTGCGCGCGTTCAATCAAACGTTCGCGCTGAATGGCTTGCAAGCGACGATTCGGGTCTATGGAAGCGGTGATAACTACGTTGAGAATTCGATCCGCACGCCTGCGGCTGCCCCCGGTGCCGTGATAGTTCCTGGATATGCGTACGGAGTTACTCCTTATGCGGTCACTCCTTACGGTCTCAGGACAAATCCCTATGCGGTAAACCCGTATGGCCGACCCGCTGTTCCGCTTAGCCCTGCCATTCCGGGTTACAACAGCTATAATCTGAATCCGAATATCAACGTCGCGCCGGTCTATCCTTACGGCTATCCGTATGTAACTAGTCCGCCACCGATCCGATAAGGGGATAGGGCGCCGTTGTGGCGACGTCGCACCAAGCGATAGCGAACCGGCGATTGTAATTTTCGATCAGGGAGGCTTTAGGACCGAACCAATGCTGATTCAGGCGACCCAGCTCCGCACCGGCATGATTATCGAGTACAACAAGGATCTGTGGCGGGTGATGAGCGTCACGCACGTGACGCCCGGCAACTGGCGCGGGATGGTGCAGACCAAGCTGCGCAATATCAAGGTCGGAACCCAGACCGAGAACCGGTTCCGCTCGGAAGACAAGGTCGAGCGCGTAATCCTGAGTCAGGTGAAAATGGAGTTCCTGTATCAGGACGGCGACGATTTTTATTTCATGAATACCGAGACTTTCGACCAGGTGACCATCCCGCGCGACCTGATCGAAGACGTGGTGCAGCTGCTGATTCCCAAC
>DATJOQ010000256.1:0-3170 GCA_035506935.1 Binataceae bacterium (SeqCode)
AAGGCAACGGCTGGATCGCCGCGCGATTGATCGAAAAGCTGAAGCGCTATCTGCAAACCGGCGAGGCCGTATATCGCGTGGCGCGCGCGGGCAACAAGATTCGAGCGCTCACCGAATCGACGGAGTACGTCGCCGACGCGGTGATCTGGGCCGCGCCTACGTTCCTCGCATCTTATGTCATCGAAGGCGCCCCGCGGGCCGACGGCTTCGAATATTCGCCCTGGCTCACCGCGAATCTAACGCTCGATCGCATTCCCGCGCGCAACAATCCAGAGCCCGCATGGGACAACGTGATCTACGATTCGCCCACGCTCGGCTACGTCAACGCGACGCACATGACGCTCGCGACGCATGTAGAGAAAACCGTCTGGACGTTCTACTGGTCGCTCGCCGAGCATGCGCCGGCCGACGCGCGCCGTCTGCTGCTGGCCCACGACTGGAATTATTGGAAGGAAGCGATCCTCGACGATCTCGCGCGTGCCCATCCCGACATCCGGCAATGCGTCGCGCACATCGACATCATGCGGATCGGCCACGCCATGGCGCGCCCGTCGCCGGGATTCGTGTTCTCGGAAGCTCGCACGCGCTGGCTGAAACCCGAAGGCAACATCTTCTTCGCCAATTCCGATCTCAGCAGTTTTTCGATTTTCGAAGAAGCGCAGTATCGCGGGGTGGAAGCGGCCCAGCGCGCGCTGCACGCGATCAGCCGAGCGTAAGCGACGGGTGGCGTTTATGCCAATCCGTTCGTTCCTGAAACGTCTTTCCGATCGCGAGCAGCAGGTTTTCGGAAAACGGCGAGCCGACCAGTTGCAGCCCCATCGGCATACCATTCGCGAAGCCGCAAGGCACCGTGAGCGCGGGAAGCCCGGCGAGGTTGCCGGCTTGAATCAGCGCGCCGAATCCCGACACCGGCCGCGTCGGGCGGCTATCCAACGCCTGCGTGATCTTGGGAGCGGGATCGAAGCGAGTGGGCGCGATGAGCACGTCGATGGTCGAAAGCAGGTCGCGAAAAGAATCCTGGATGATAGCGCGGATGCGCATGGCCTTCAGGTATTCGTTGGCGGGAATATCGAGGCCGGCTTTTAGTCCGGCAATCTGATGCGGATCGG
This sequence comes from Binataceae bacterium (SeqCode), assembly GCA_035506935.1. Taxonomy (GTDB): domain Bacteria; phylum Desulfobacterota; class Binatia; order Binatales; family Binataceae; genus DATJOQ01. The sequence continues at coordinate 1,110 of DATJOQ010000256.1, forward strand.
CCAACTCATCCACTTTGCCGTTCTTGATGATCGGCTCGAAAATCGCTGAGCCTTCCGCGGCGATAATGGTGCCGATCACGGGGCCGTAAGGAAACTCGGGCATTTTGGCTTCGCTGATCTGAACGCCAAGCGAACGCACGGTGTCGAGCGCCTTGGCATAGTCGGCGCGCGCGGCGGGATCGACGGCTTCTTCGAAATCGGCGGGCGCGTAGCCGACGTGGACATCCTTCAAATCGCGCGCGAACTGCGGCGTATAGTAGAAGCTTTTGTGAGCCGACCCGGGATCATCGGCATCGCCGCCCGCGATTGCCTCCAGCACCAGGCCGCAATCTTCCGCCGAGCGGGCGATCGGGCCGATTTTGTCGAGCGTCCAGGCCAGCGCCATCGCGCCGTGCCGCGAGACCAGCCCGTAGGTGGGGCGCAGTCCGGTAACGCCGCAAAACGCGCTGGGGGTGAGAATCGAACCGGAGGTTTCAGAACCGAGCGCGTAGGTTACTAGTCCGGCCGCGACAGCGATCGCCGAGCCGCTCGAAGAACCGCCAGACCAGCGCGTGGGGTCCCAGGGATTCAAACCGGGACCAGTGAGCGAAGCGCTCGCGTATCGATAGCTGGGGCCGCCCGCCAGCTCCACCATGGCGAGTTTGCCGGTGAGCAGGCCGCCGCGCTTCAAAAGATGCTTCAGCGAAGTTGCGGTGTAATCGAACACCTGATCGGCGAAAGGCTTGGCGCCCCAAGTGGTAGGATGCTTGGCGTATGCCAGCAGATCCTTGGCGCCAAAGGGAATGCCCTGCAGAGGACCGCGCAGACGCTCGCGCTTGATATCGCCTTCCACATCCTTGGCGTCGCGCACGGCGTCCTTGCGCAGTGACAGCGCGAGGGCGTTATAGCGCGGCCCGATGCTCTCCAGGCGATCGCAAAACGCGTGCGCCAGCTCCACCGCGGAGAATTCCTTCTTCGTCAGTGCCTGATTGATTTCGCTGATGCCGGCGAAGAAAATATTTTCCGGGATCATCGCTACGCCTTGAAAATGGTGGCGGGCTCGGTAGCCATAGGCAGCGGAAACTTGTCGAGTTGATCAGCGTTGCCGCGAAACTGGTCGCGCGAGATTTTCAGCTCGTCATCAGCGGAAGCTTGAGGGGGCGAAGCCTGAGGTTGAGCGAGCAGCGCGGCCGGCGCCACCAGCGCACCCACCGAAAGAGCCGCGGCGAGTTCGCGCCGCGTGACCTTATCCATAGACACTAGTTTAGTTCACCCCTGGCAAACGGGCGCCAGGGCTTCGAGCGCGGCCTTCTCCATGATGGCCCGCGGGGCCGGAGCGCCGGTCCAGATTTCGAACTGCCGGCTGGCCTGTTCGAGGAACATCTGCAGGCCCGATATGACCGTCAGACCCTGCGCGGCGGCGTGCCTGAGCAGCGTGGTTTCGAGCGGATTGTAGACCATGTCGAAGATCAGCTCGGCGGGGATTTTGTCGGGGAAAAAACAAGTCTCCGGATGCGGCAGCATGCCGAGCGGCGTGGCGTGAACGAGGGCGTCGAACTTGCGACCGTTCACCTGCTCGCGCAGCAGTGACTCGGCCCCGCAGGCCCGCGCGAGGGACCGTACGCGGTCCGGATTGCGGCCCACGATCGACACCTTCGCGCCGCTCGAGACCAGCGCATACGCAGCGCCGCGAGCCGCCCCGCCGTTGCCCACCACCAGCACCGTGGATTTTGCGAGGCGCAGCTTGCGCGCGAGCGGCACCGTGACGGCTTCGGCGTCGGTATTGGCGCCGCGCCACTTGCCGGCTTTCTTCCACACGGTGTTGACCGCGCCGATGCGCCGCGCCACAGGATCCACTACGTCGAGATAGCGCATGATCTTCTGCTTGTGCGGAATGGTCACGCTGAAGCCGGCGACCGGGAGCGATTCGGCCAGAATGAAAAAATCCTTCAATTGCGCGGGCTGAACCAAAAAAGGCAGATAGACCGCGTCCAGGCGATGTGCCTGAAACGCACGATTATGGACCGCGGGGGAAATGGAGTGGCGCACCGGGTCGGCGATGACGCCGTAAATCTTGGCGGC
>DATJOQ010000257.1:0-4792 GCA_035506935.1 Binataceae bacterium (SeqCode)
TGATCCAATGAACTATCGCGTATGGTTTATCACCGGAGCTGCCCGAGGATTCGGGCTTGAGATTGCCAAGGTGGTGCTCGAACAGGGCGGCGCGGTAATCGCTGCGGCGCGTAATCTTGAGGAATGCCGCGAGCGCCTGAAGTCTTTCGATAACGCGCTCGCGGTGCGGCTGGACGTAACCGATCGGGCTTCGGTCGAGGCTGCCTCCAAAGAGGCGATCAAGCGCTTCGGCCAAATCGACGTGTTGGTGAACAATGCCGGCTACGGTCTGCTAGGCGCGATCGAAGAGGTTGACGAGCGCGAGCTCGAGGCAGTCTACAAAACCAATGTCTTCGGCGTGCACACTGTCACCAGTGTGCTGCTGCCGATTTTGCGCGCGCAGCATCGCGGGTACGTGGTGAATATCGGGTCGGTCGGTGGCTTCACCGCCTCCCCCGGATGGGGGGCTTATAATTCTTCGAAGTTCGCGATCGAGGGAATGTCAGAATCGTTATTGCAGGAGCTCGCTCCCCTGGGAATTCGCGTGATGTTGGTGGAGCCGGGATATTTCAGGACCGACTTTTTGAACGATTCGATGAAGAGCGCGGCGAAGAATATCCCAGACTATCATCACACTGCGGGCAAGATGCGGGAGACCGCGAGCGCGCGTAACGGAACCCAGTCTGGCGACCCGCGCAAGGCAGCGCTGGCGATTGTGAAAGCGGTCGAAGCCGCGGAACCGCCCTTCAGGCTCTGTCTTGGGCAAGATGCATTCGATCGAATTGAGAACAAACTGATCGCGGTTAAGCGCGAACTCGACAAATGGCGCGAGGTTTCGGTCAATACCGATTTCGATGCGGAGAAGGCGTGAGTCGATGCGCCCGAGGACCGCTTCGGATTAGCCTGTCGTAACATGAGGACAAGGTGATCAGATGAAAATCGTACGAGTCACTCGCGCGGGTGGTGACTTCGAGCTTGCCGAACAGCAAGTGCGTCAACCGCCGCCCGGCTATGCGAGAGTCAAAGTTCAGGCTTGCGGCGTATGTCACAGTGATGTGCTCACCAAAGACGGCGTATTTCCCGGGATCGAGTATCCGCGCGCGCCGGGACACGAAGTCGCGGGAGTGATCGATGCGCTCGGTGACGGCGGCGACCCATGGAAAGTCGGCGATCGGGTGGGAATCGGATGGCATGGAGGGCACTGCGGGAAATGCAATCCGTGCCGGCGCGGCGATTTTGTCTGCTGCGACAAACTCGAGATTCCCGGTATCAGCTATGACGGCGGTTACGCCGAGTTCGTGCTGGCGCCGATCGCGGCACTGGCGCGGATTCCCGATCAACTAAAGCCGGAAGATGCGGCGCCATTGATGTGCGCCGGTGTCACCACCTTCAATGCGCTGCGCAACAGCGGCGCCCGAGGCGGGGACGTGGTCGCGATACAAGGGATCGGCGGGCTGGGCCATCTCGGCGTGCAATTCGCGAACAAGATGGGGTTCATCACGGTCGCGATCGGCAAGGGCGCCGACAAGAAGAATCTCGCCATGCAGCTCGGCGCGAATCACTATATCGACGTCGCCGCGCAGGACGTCAGCAAGGAGTTGACGGGACTCGGCGGAGCGAGCGTGATCCTCGCGACCGCGCCGGATGGCAAGAGCTTCGGCAGCCTGGTGGATGGACTTGGGCTAAATGGCAAGCTGGTGATCGTTGGCGCGAGCGCCGACCCGTTCGCGGTTTCCTCGTTTCAACTGATAATGAAGCGCAAATCGATCGTGGGCTGGCCTGCCGGCACCTCCAAGGATTCGGAAGATACGCTTAGGTTCGCGGCCGCCACCGGCGTGCGTCCGATGATCGAAGTGTTCCCGCTCGAGCGCGCAGCCGAGGGCTATCAGCACATGATGTCCGGCAAGGTGCGCTTCAGATCGGTGCTGAAGGTGTGAAGCTGCCCCGAACGCAGTAATTTTCGAGCGTCGACGCAAGGCAGGCGCGAGACTGGATAGCGTGCTCTACTTCGACAATGCTTCCCCGTTGCCCGCGTGGACGGTGCCGAACTTGCGGAACATCCCGGTGAACGGCTTCTTCTCGGGAAAGCGATAAGTCTTCTGCTTGCTGGTGGTTTTGCCGAGGTCGACCAGCGCTTCGGCCATCTTGGTGGCGCATACCACGCCGTCGAGCACCGGAACGCCGAGTTCCTTCTCCAACTGATTGGCGAACTCGGCGAATCCCGCACAACCGAGCAGGATAGCCTCGGCGTCGTCCTGTTCGAGCGCCAGCTTGGCTTCGGCACGTAATCCTTCAAGGCAAGCCGCGGGGTCGCGCTCGACGTCAAGCACGTACAGCGGCGTGGTGCGCACGCTGGCAACCTTGTGGCTGAATCCGTAAGCGGCCACCATCTCTTCGACGCACACTTTGAAGCGCGGGATGATCGTGACGATCGAGAAGCGCGCCGCCAGCATCGAGGCGGTATACAGCGACGCCTCGGCGATTCCGATCACCGGTTTGGCCGTGACTTCGCGCGCGGCCTGCAGGCCGGGATCGCCATAGCAGGCGATGATGTAAGCGTCGCAGCCCTCGTCGCGGTCGCCTTTCATGATTTCGTCGAGGATGCCGGGTACGCACATAAATTCGTCGTAGTAGGATTCGATCGACGCCGGCGCCATCTCCGGGCTCACCGCGAGGATATCGGTGCCGGGGCGCGCGACCGAACGCGCCGCCACACCGTCCGCCGCCGCCATATCGAGTGACGAGTTGGGATTGATGATTTTAATTTTCACGGCTTCCTCCTTGGGCGCTCTGGTGGCATCGATGAGATCTTGAGCTTAAGCCTGTCGATGTAAGGAAAGTCAAACGGCAATGGGCAGGCCGATATTATCAACGGCCTGCTCGCCGCAAAAGCAACAGACTTGATCGAACTTGTAACGCGCGCGACCGGCTACGACGAAGCGGCCTTATCCAATGGCTCTCAACTGCTCGGGAGCGGCGCGGAATTGCGACACGAAGCCGATCGCTTCTTCGGCTACGCGCTCCTTGTCGATATCCACCGAAATCACGTGGAAGCTGTTCTCGAGGATAACCGAACGCTTGTCGTTGCTGCCCAGATGCGCCATCAGGAAGTCCACGTTCTTAAGCGGACAGGTGTGGTCCTGGCCTCCGTGGATAATCAGCGTAGGCTGGCTCACCTTGTCGAGCCTGGGTCGCACCGAGGCGGAAAGCTGGTAGAGATTCACCGCGGCGCTCAGCGGCATCAGGGGCGTCCGCGGATGAACTCGGCGGGCTGCGGCGTCATGGATATCCGGACCCGAGCTATGCAGATATATCTTGCCAGCGATCGGACCCAGTTTTTGGAGCAGCCGCAAAGCGGTCGAGCTCCAGAAATTCAGGAAAAAAGCCGGACCGAGCAGGACCAATCCCGCCACCTCGTCGTTCTGATCGAGCGCGAGGCGGGTGGCGAGCACGGCTCCGGCCGATTGGCCGATAACCACGATCGGATCGCCGAACTGGCGCAGCCGCTCGAAGCCGTCGACCACGCTCTGATACCAATGGTTGTTGGTGGTGGCTCCCAATTCCTCGGCCGCGGCGGCATGGCCAGCGAGCTTCACCCCGCATACGCGCACTCCTGCGCCAGCAAGACGCTCGCCCAAAAATCGCATCTCGTAGGGCGTGCCGGTCAGGCCGTGAATCAGGAGCGCGCTCAGTCCGTTGCCGGGAAAGAAAAACTCGCTCGTTTCGAGCGGTGATATACTCGGGTGAGGGTCGTCGTCGGAATCGCCCATATTCCCCTTTTGCAGTCGAAAATTAGTCAGACAAGCCGGCTAGGCCGACTGTTCGCCTAGCTGCTTGGTGTCCACCAGTATTTTGGCGCGGTCTTTAAGAGAGTCAAGGAAAGCCTGCCATGCTTGGGAGCGCCTGCTTTGCAATAATTGCTGCTTAAATTGCGGCGCTGCTTTTTTCCACGCCTCGTCGCTCGGGGCGGTGCGGCCGGAAAGCAGAAAAATGTAAGAGTTTCCGCCATGTTGCATCACCTGGTCGATTATCCCGGGAAGCACAGGGACGGTCCCGGCGGCCTCGGTTACCTCCTGGAATTCGCCAATACCGGGCACAGTCTGGCTGGCGCGATCGAACGCGCCGGTGTGGTAAATCCGCAGGCTGTCGGCCTCGGCGAGCCTGGAAAAATCGGCCGGGGTCTTCATCTGCTTCAGCAGATTTTCGGCGGTTTGGCGCGCTACTATTTCGGACCTGAGCTTGATCAGTGCAGCGCGCACCTTGTCGCGGACGTCCGCGAACGGCGGAATATAGGCCGGCTTGCGGTCGATCAGCTTCACCAGCACCGGATCGACCTTCTCGCCGGTGACCGCACGTACATCGCCTTTATCCAATTTGAACGCGGTTGAGACGATGTCGGCGTTGTGCTCGGTTCCGGCCACGGTATCGCCGAGGGCGATATAGGGCGTCTGCACCAGTTTCAGATTGCGCTTGGCGGCTATCTTGTCGAGGTCCGTGCCATTGAGCGCGGAGTTGAGGTCCTCGCGCATCTCGTCGCGCGCAATATCGGTGCCCGCCTTGCGCTTGAGCGCAGCGATTATGCTGGGACGGGCCTGTTCCAGCGTTTCGGTGCCGGCGGGTTTGAGCTCCTCGAGCTTGATGATGTGGTAGCCGAACTGGCTCTGCACCAGTCCACTTGTCTCGCCGGGCTTGAGCTTGAACACGGCGTCGTCGAACGGCTTCACCATCTGGCCGCGCGGGAAGAAGCCCAGGTCGCCGCCATTATGATTGCTGCCTGGATCGTCTGAATATTGCTCCGCGAGTTTGGCAAAAT
>DATJOQ010000258.1:0-5138 GCA_035506935.1 Binataceae bacterium (SeqCode)
AAGCGTTTACGCTGGTGCCGCTCGCCGTCATCGTGTTGATTCTCGGTGTCTACCCGCACGCGGTGCTCGATCTGATCAACACTTCGCTCGTGCACCTGAATCAGGTTGTGCTATCCGCGCCTGGCGCAGCGCTGGCGATGGTTCGTTGATATGAGCCTGGGTAACGTCGCAAGCCTGAGCTACTTCGCGCCCGAATTGCTGATCGTCGGCGCGATCCTCTTGATCGTCCTGCTCGATCTCGCACTGAAGCGGAAGGAAATACTAGGCGATTTCGCGTTAATCGCGAGCGCCGCCGCGCTTTTGCTGATCGGTCTGGGCCACGGCGCCGAGTCGGGATTGCTGTTTAATCGGATGCTGGTGTCAGATTCCTTCGCGCTGTTCTTCCGCGCCCTGATTGCCCTTGCCACCGTGGTCGCGGTGTGGATGTCGATCGGCTCTGAAGAGGTGCGCAGCTCCGATCAGGGCGAGTATTACGCGATTCTGCTCTCGAGCGCGCTCGGGATGCTGCTGATGGCCGAGGCGGCCAATCTCCTGATGGCCTATCTGTCGCTCGAATTCGTGAGCCTCACTTCATACATACTGACCGGTTACCTGCGGCACAATCGACGCTCGCAGGAGGCCGCGCTTAAATATCTGATTTATGGCGGCGTCGCTTCGGGCACGATGATTTACGGGATGAGCTGGATTTTCGGGCTTACCGGTTCGCTCGATTTCGCCGCTATCAATCATGTCCTGACCACCAGCACGGCCTCTTCGAACCTGGCGATCTTCATATCGCTGGTGCTGATTCTGGCCGGGATGGGCTACAAAGTCGCGTCGGTGCCCTTTCACATGTGGGCGCCCGACGTCTATACCGGCGCGCCGATTCCGATCACCACTTTTCTCGCGGTCGGCTCGAAGGCTTCGGGCTTCGCGCTTCTGACGCGGTTCTTCTTTCCGGCGATTTCCCATCTGGCGAGCGGCGGCAACTGGCAGGCGATCCCGGGTGTCGATTGGCCCGAGCTGCTGCTGTTCATCTGCATGATCACGATGACCCTGGGCAACCTCGCCGCGCTGCAGCAGACCAATATGAAGCGGCTGCTCGCGTATTCCAGTATCGCGCAGGCGGGCTATGCCCTGATGGGGATGGTGGTGCTGACCAACGACGGAATCCGCGCGATGCTGTTCTACCTGTTCGCCTACTACCTGATGGACGCGGGTGCATTCCTCGTGGTCATGATCGTTGCCAACGCGACCGGCCGCGAAGATATCCAGGCGTATCGCGGATTGGCTTGGCGCGGCGGTCTGGTGCCGGCGATCGCGCTAAGTATCTTTTTGTTTTCACTTACCGGTATTCCGCTCACGGTCGGCTTCATCGGTAAATTCTATTTGTTCGCCGCAGTGATTAATCGTCAACTTTATATTTTGGCTGTGGTCGGAATACTCAATTCGGTAATCTCGCTTTACTATTATCTGCAGCCGATAAAGACCATGTTCTTCGATCAACCCAACGGGGATGAAGGAAACGTCGCCAGCGAGCCATGGAACTACGGCCTGATGGGCGCGCTGGCCGTCGCGACGATCGCGTTCGGAATCTACTGGGCGCCGGTAATCGCGCTCGCCGATCGTTCGCTGAACTTCTTTTCCGGCCAGAGCTAGTGGGCCTGGCGCCCTAGACCGTTACGCAAACCACAAAGACCCATGCTTGCGGGGGCGCGCTGTTTGTAATCGCGACCCCGATCGGAAATCTCAGCGATATCACGCTTCGCGCGATCAAGGTGCTGAGTGAGGTCGACCTGATCGCGTGCGAGGATACGCGCCGAACCGCAACTCTGCTCGCTGCGCACAATATTCGGAAACCGCTGGTCAGCTATTTCGAGCACAACGAACTCAAGCGCGCGCCCGAGTTGGTCGAGCGCCTCAAACGCGGCGAATCGATCGCGCTGGTCAGCGACGCCGGGACGCCGGCGATCTCCGATCCAGGCTATCGGTTGGTGCGTGCAGCGCTCGACGCAGGATGCCGCGTGCTCGCGGTTCCCGGACCGTCGGCGCTGACCGCAGCGCTTTCGGTTGCGGGTCTGCCGACCGATCGCTTCTGCTTCGAGGGATTTCTGCCCGCGCGCTCGGCGGCGCGAAAGAAGACCTTGAATACGCTCAACCGAGAGCAGCGCACGATGGTCTTTTTCGAAGCGGCGCGCCGCTTGCGTGAGACGCTCTCGGAGATGGCCGAGATCTTCGGCGCGAATCGGGAAGCGGCGATTGTTCGTGAAGTCAGCAAGATTTACGAGGAGACGATCAAAGGAACGCTCGGCGAACTGGCCGCACGCACCGATGACTTTAAAGGTGAGGTTACGCTGATCGTCGAAGGCAGCGCTGAGACGGGAGCCCCGACAGATGCTGTTGCAGGCATTACCGTCGAGACGCTGCGCGCAGCCGGGATGGGGCTCAAGCAGGCGAGCGACCTGATCGCGCAGTTGACCGGCCGCAGCCGCCGCGAAGTGTACCAGGAAACCCTGCGCAAAGCGGCGAGTTCGCCCGATTCGGACGATCCAGACGATTCATAAAGTGATGTCGAAGTGGGACACAGGCGATCATTAGCGTCGTTTCGACTCTTGGCACTAGCCCGAACGAAGTGAGCGAAGTGTCCCGCCGGCATGGAATGCCGCTTGAATCCGAGGGCAGGGTGGGATTCAATGCCGCGAGGGGAAGTGCGGGGATGCCAAAGGGGTCAAAATCCACGACCAGCGCGGGTCGGCGCCCGCAATTGACCAGAATTCTCGTGATTCATGGCCCCAACCTTAACCTGTTGGGCGAGCGCGAACCCGAAATCTATGGCCGCACCACGCTCGCCGACATCGATGATCAATTGCGGAAATTGGGCGACGATCTGGGCGTGACGGTGGAGACATTTCAATCCAACAGCGAAGGCGCCATCGTCGATCGTATCCAACAGGCGCGCGGCGAGATCGGCGCGTTGATTATCAATCCGGCCGCCTATACTCACACCAGCGTCGCGATTCGCGACGCCGTGCAGGCGATCGCGGTCCCCGTGATCGAGGTTCATCTGTCCAACGTCTACCGTCGCGAGCCGTTCCGTCATCATTCGACCTTGGCGGATATCGCGCACGGTCGGATCATGGGTTTTGGCGCTGACAGCTATCTGCTGGCGCTGCGGGCCGGCGCCAACCTGCTTCAGCTATCCGCAAAGTGAGCGGATTATCGCCAGAGACGCTATAATCAGCGTCGCATATCCAAGGTCGGAGCGTCGATGGAAGTCAGAGAAATAAAAGCCCTGGTTGCGCTGATGAACGAATTCGGGCTGATCGAGCTCGAAATCGAAGACAAAAAGGGCAAGGTGCGACTGGTGCGGGCGGACGCGAACAATAACGCGACCGCGGGAGCAGCGGCGAACAGCGCGCCTGTCGCAGTCAAGCCGCAAGCGCACAAGCCGGCCAAGGCCGCTTCGGCTGCTCCGCCCGCCAAGGGTGCGGCGCCAGCGCCCGAGCTCGCGCCTAACCAGAGGCTGGTTCAGAGCCCGATGGTAGGGACCTTCTACCGCCGGCCGTCGCCCGAGTCGGCGATGTTCGTCGTGGAGGGAGATACGGTCCGCAAAGGACAGCCATTGTGTATTATTGAAGCAATGAAGATGATGAACGAGATCGAGGCGGAAACGGCCGGCCGCGTGATTCGTATCCTGTGTGACAATGGCCAGCCGGTCGAGTACGAGCAGCCGCTGATGATTCTCGAGACCGAATAGACGTCCAAGGTCCTCCGCCGTTGTTTAAGAAACTGCTAGTCGCAAATCGGGGCACGATCGCTATTCGCATAATCCGCGCGTGCCGCGAATTGGGGATTCCGACGGTCGCGGTCTACTCGACCGCCGACAAGCAGGCGCTGCACGTGCGGATGGCGGACGAATCGGTGTGTATCGGTCCGCCCGCTGCCGCCGACAGCTATCTCAGCATCCCTTCGATATTGAGCGCGGCAGTCGCATACGGCGCCGACGCGGTGCATCCTGGCTACGGCTTTTTGTCCGAGAACGGCGATTTCGCCGAAGCCTGTCAGCGCTCCGGATTGCAGTTCGTCGGTCCGCGCGCGCGCCACATCCGATTGATGGGTGACAAACCGCGCGCGCGCAGGATCATGAAGCGCGCGGGAGTGCCGATTCTGCCGGGCAGCGAGGGCACCGGCGTCACCGATTTGCGCGAGGCGCAAGCTCATGCCAAGGCGATCGGATACCCAGTCCTGATCAAGGCCGCAGCCGGCGGCGGCGGCAAGGGGATGCGGATCGCGCGCGACGCGAGCGAACTCACGCGCCTGTTTCCGCTGGCGCGCGGCGAGAGCGAGGCAGCCTTCGGCTCGGGTAAGATGTATTTCGAGAAGTTCCTTGAGCGCGCTCGCCACGTCGAGTTTCAGATTGTCGCCGACTCACAGCGCAACGTAATTCATCTCGGCGAGCGCGATTGTTCGCTCCAGCGCCGCCATCAGAAGGTGCTCGAAGAATCGCCTTGTCCGGTGCTCGACGCGCGCCTGCGCGAGAAGATGGGCCGGGCCGCGGTGCGGGCTGCCGAAGTGGTGGGCTACTCGAACGTCGGCACGGTCGAGTTCCTGCTCGCTGAGAACGGCGGGTTTTACTTTATCGAGATGAACACGCGGATCCAGGTCGAGCACGGCGTGACCGAGATGGTCACCGGAATCGACCTGGTGAAGGAAAGCCTGCTGCTCGCGATGGGCGAGCGGTTGCGCTTCAAGCAGAAGCAGATCCAGCTCAAAGGCGCGTCGCTCGAATGCCGCATCTACGCCGAGGATCCCGAGACCGGTTTGCCATCACCAGGTGTTGTGACCAGCCATCATCCGCCCGGTGGACTCGGCGTGCGCATCGAAACCGCGCTCTACAGCGGCTACCGGGTGCCGGTTCATTATGATCCCCTAGTGGCCAAGCTGATTGCTCATGCCGATAACCGCCAACTGGCTATCGCTCGCACCAGGGCGGCGCTGCGCGAGTACATGATCGACGGCATCAAGACCAATATCCCGCTGCACTTGAAGATTCTCGACGATCCCGATTTTCAGCGCGGCCAGGTCGCTACCGATTTCCTGAGCCGCTTCGCGCCGCCCGAGCGCGAGCATCCCGCTCCGCGCGCGGCACGTTCTTGAGT
>DATJOQ010000259.1:0-4177 GCA_035506935.1 Binataceae bacterium (SeqCode)
TGGCCGAGCAGTTGCTCGAATCCGCCGGCTATCATCTGACCAAGCCCGGCGTCCGCGTCGATCCTCACGGTAATCGGCTCGAATTCAATCTCACCACCAACGCGGGAGCTGCGGCGCGCGAGCAGATGTGCGCAATCTTCAAGCAAGATCTCGCCAATGTCGGTATCCGCGTGAATTACCGTCCGCTCGAATTCACCACGCTGGTCGAGAAACTCGACTCAACCTTCGATTGGGATTGCGTGTTGATCGGCTTCACCGGCACGATCGAGCCCAACAACGGCGCCAACTTTCTGCGCTCGTCGGGCAATCTCCATCTGTGGGATCCGGCCGAGCCGAAACCGGCTACTCCGTGGGAGGCCGAAATCGATCAACTGCTCGAACAGGGCTCGGCCGAGATGGACGTAAAAAAGCGCGCTCCTTACTATTGGCGCATCCAGCAGATCCTCCACGATCAATTGCCGATCATGGAAACCGTGCGCCAACAGCGCTACGACGCCTACAAGAATTCCCTGCTAGACTACGATCCTACGGTATGGGGATTGTACAAACCTGAGTGGATCCACTTCGCAACCGAGTGAAAGCCGCAAATCGGCCGACCGCGGCCGGCTGGGCGCATTAGAATCATGGGCAGGTTCCTGATCAAACGCCTGCTCAACATGATTCCGCTGATCATCGGCGTCACCTTCCTTTCTTTCCTGGTGATGTCGCTGGTGCCGGGCGATTACATGTCGAGCCTGAAACTCAACCCCTCGATTTCGCCCGAAGTAATCCATCAGCTCGAAGCGGAATTCGGTCTCGATCAGCCGCTGCCGGTCCGCTACCTCAAGTGGCTGTGGGCGGCGATGCACCTGGATTTCGGAATCTCGCTCGCTTATCGCGTGAGCGTGGTCCATCTGATCGGTGCGCGCGCGCTTAACACCGTGATTCTCGCCGCGACCAGCATGCTGTTCGCGTGGCTGCTCGCGATTCCGATCGGCATCGTGGTCGCGGTCAGGCAGAATTCGATCTGGGACCGCGTGCTTTCTTTCCTCGCCTTCCTGGGGATGTCGCTGCCGAACTTTTTCCTCGCATTTCTCATGATGTATTTCGCGCTGCGCACCGGATGGTTTCCGATCGGTGGCACCGTCTCGATCGATTACGCCAGCCTCGATCCGTGGAGCAAAGTTCTCGACCGCGCCTATCATCTGATTCTGCCGGTGATCGTGCTCGGCAGCTCGGGGATGGCTTCGCTGATGCGCCTGATGCGCTCGCAGATCCTCGAGCTCAAGAACTCCGACTTCGTTCGCACCGCGCGCGCCAAGGGGCTTTCCGAGCGCGTGGTGATTTACAAGCACGTGCTGCGCAACGCCCTGAATCCGTTTGTCACTCTTGCGGGCTACGGCCTTGCCGATCTGCTCGGCGGCGCCGCGCTGGTCGAGGCGGTGATGAATCTTCAGGGGCTCGGTCTCCTGCTGCTCGAAGCCGTGCGCTCGCTCGATATTTACCTGGTGATGGGCTCGGTGCTGATGGGCACCGTGCTGCTGCTGTTCGGGAATCTGCTCGCCGACATCGCGCTGGTCGCGGTCGACCCGCGCGTCGATTTCAGTTCCACCGATTCCGCATGAGTACTGCTGCCGTTATACCGCTCGAGAGCGCGCACGCCGGTACCGATCGGCGTCACTTCGCAACTGCGCTTGGCCGCGAATGGCGCCTGTCGTCGTGGCCAGTGCGGATCTCCGTGATCTGCCTCGCGCTCTTCTACCTTCTCGCGCTCGCATCACCGTTCTTCGCGCCTTACGATCCTACGCTCCAGTCGCGACAGCTCCCCGATTGCCCGCCGATGGGATTGCATCTAACCCCGCCCTCCGAATGGTCGAAAGGATTGTTCTTCACTTATCCGATGCGGATGGGAGATCCGGTCGAGCGCAAATTTACTCTCGATCGCTCGCAGAAAATCTATATCCACTTCTTTGAGCGCGGGCATCTGTTCACCACCGACCCGGCGACGCCGTGGTTCATGATGGGCAGCGACGCGCTCGGCCGCGATCTCTTCTCGCGGATCGTCTACGGCTCGCGCGTCAGCATGAGTATCGGGCTGGTCGGCGTGCTGATCAGCTTCTCGCTCGGCATCTCGGTAGGCGCGCTTTCCGGCTATGTCGGGGGCAGGGTCGACAATCTGATCATGCGATGGTCGGAAATTGAGATGTCGCTGCCCTCGTTTTATTTTCTACTCGCGCTGGCCGCGGTAATCCCGCCCGGATTGGGCTCCGCGCAGACCTTTTTCATGATCGTCGCGATCATGAGCTTCATCAGTTGGGCCGGCTTTGCGCGCATTATCCGCGGCATGGTCTCTTCGGTGCGCTCGCGTCCGTACGTCGAAGCCGCGCGCGCGCTCGGCGCTCCGATGAGCCGCGTCCTGATGCGTCATATCATCCCGTCGGTGCTGGGCTACGCGATCGTGGCCGCCACCTTATCGGTACCAGGCTTCATCCTCGGTGAGAGCGCGCTTTCACTGCTCGGCCTCGGAATTCAGGAACCTGCCGCGAGCTGGGGCAATCTGCTGGCGCAGGCCGAGGACGTGCAGAACCTGATGCGCTATCCGTGGATTCTGATTCCCGGCATTTTCATCTTCCTCGCCGTGATGTCGTTCAACTTCCTCGGCGATCATCTGCGCGATCGCCTCGATCCCGCACACTCGATGTAAACCGGTTACAAGTTGATGAGCGATAGTACGACGAAGCGCCGCCCGCTGGCGCATCCGGAAGTCTCTGCCGGCGATTCGCATGCGGCAGGTCGCGAGAGCCACGGCGGACTGAGCCGCATCCAGTTGATCGCGATGGCGGTTGCAACGGGCGTGTCGGCTGCGAACGTGCACTTCTGCCAGCCGCTGCTCGCTCAGATTGCTGCGGGCTTTTCGCTCAGCGTGCGTGGGGTTAGCGCGATTCCAACCGTGACGCTGATTGGATACGCACTCGGTCTCGCTCTGTTCGTTCCGTTAGGCGATTTGTTCGAGCGCCGGCGATTGGTGGTCCTGCTGGTTTCGGCCACTGCGGTTGCGTTGATTTTGGCGGCGCTCGCACCGAGTCTGCTGTTGCTCAGCCTGGCGTCATTGATGGTTGGCGCGTTCGCCTCGGTGGTGCAGGTTGTAGTCCCGTTCGCCGCCACCGTCGCTGCTCCGGCTGAGCGCGGCAGGGCCGTCGGTTTCGTGACCGGCGGTATGCTGTTCGGGATCCTGCTCGCACGCACCGTAAGCGGTTTGATCGGCGGCGCGTTCGGATGGCGCGTGATGTACGCGGTCGCGGCCGCGGCAATGGGTGCGCTCGCGCTGACGCTGCGCGAACTGCTGCCGGTGAGCCATCCCCATCCGAGCGCGCCGGTCTCTTATCGCGCGCTGATGGCGTCAGTGTTCGAACTCGCGCGCACGATGCCGGTCTTGCGCGAAGCAGCGCTTCTGGGTGGCCTCGTTTTCGGCGCCCTGATGGCGTTCTGGACCACGCTGGTCTTCTTCGTCGCGCTTCCCCCCTATTTTTACGGCGCTCAGGCTGCCGGGATGTTTGGACTGGTCGGCGTGGTCGGCGCATTGGCTGCACCGGCCGCAGGACATTTTTCCGACCGGCGAAATCCTCGGCTTGCGATCGGTATCGCGCTTGTCGCCGGCTTGATCTCGTACGCCGTGCTCGGATTGGCCGGCCATCGTCTCGCTGGTCTAATCGTGGGTATCGTGTTGTTGGATTTCTCCGCGCAAGTGAATCACGTCTCCAATCAGACGCGAATCTATGCGCTGATGCCCGAGGCGCGCAGCCGCCTCAACACTGTCTACATGGTGATCTATTTTTGCTGCGGCGCGCTGGGAGCCTTTTTGGCAGCCAACGCCTGGAGCGCGTGGGGCTGGAGCGGAGTCTGCATTCTGGGCGCCGCATTGTTCATAGCCGCTTCATTAATCGCCATTCGCGGCGCCGTTGCGCATCGCGGATGAACTCGCTCGCCAGCTACGACCTGCGCGCCATCAGGACGTAGTGATAACGCAGCTCACTCTGACCCTCGACCGTGAGCCCGAAAGTCTCGATTCGCTTGCGCGCCTCGCTGGCGTTGTACACCTGGTCGCGCGACGGGCCGACAGGCCGCTCCACGTCCGAATTCCAGTCAACGAAAAGTACTCTGCCCTCGGGTTTCAACAACGCCACCAGCCCCCGCAGCG
>DATJOQ010000260.1:0-3012 GCA_035506935.1 Binataceae bacterium (SeqCode)
GACGGCATCGCCGGCGCGCAGTCGAAGGTTCGCCGCGAAGCGATTCGCTTACTGACAAAGCCCTCAGAGGCCGGGATTCCTCACTTCGTTCGGAATGACAAAGTGCGCCCGTTTGTCATTCCGAGCGAAGGCTGCCGAAGCGAGAGATCCGGGATTCCTCACCACGCTTGGAATGGCAAAATAAAAGAAGCCAACCTGCCCTTTCCCTTCTACGCCGTCGTCCGATCATAGTAACCTAAATAGGCGAAGGTTCGACGAAAGTAACCGCGATGGCATCCACCGCCGACTACATCGAGTTGCGCGCGCGCAGCGCCTTCAGCTTTCTCGAAGGCGCCGCGCTGCCCGAAGATTTGGTCGCGCGCGCGGCCGCACTCAACTATCCGGCGCTCGCGCTCGGCGATCGCGACGGGCTCTACGGCGCGCCCCGTTTTTATCACGCGGCGGTCAAGGCCGGCCTCAAAGCGATCGTCGGCGCCGAGCTGACGCTCGAAGACGACACGCGCCTCTACGTGCTGGTTCCCGATGGTGGGCGCTACAAAAATCTCTGCCGCATGATCAGCGCTTCCAAGCTGCGCCCTATCGCTGCCCGTTCGAACGGCCGAGCAGCTCCGCGTGAAAGATTTGCCGCCAAAGGTGAAAGCCGCATCTCATTCGACGAGCTCGAGCGCTTCGGCGCAGATCTGATCTGCCTGGCCGGCGGCGCGGCGAGTCCGCTCACGCAGCGGCTTGCTCGCGGCGAGAATCCGCTGCCGATATGCGATCGCCTGCGCTCGATTTTCGGTGCTGGCAATCTCTTCATCGACCTGCAGCGCCATCTCGATGCCGACGAAGAGCGGAGGAATCGCAAGCTCGCGGCGCTGGCCGAGACCGCCCACATTCCGCTCATCGCCACCAACGACGTTTGTCACAGCGGAGCGGAGCGCGCGCTGCTCGACGTGCTAACCTGTATCCGGCTCAAGACCACGCTCAACGCGGCCGGCCGCGCGCTCTGGATTAATAACGAGCGTCATCTAAAATCCGCGCGCGAGATGGTATCGCTGTTTCGCGACCTTCCGCGCGCGCTCGCCGCGACTCGCGCTGTGGCCGAGCGATGCGAATTCACGCTCAAGGATCTCGGCTACCGCTTTCCCGATTATCCGCTACCGCCCGGCGAAACTCTCGACAGTTATCTGTACACGCTCACCTACGCCGGCGCGCGCGATCGATGGGGCGCACGGCTCAGCGATCGGGTTCGTCATCAGCTCGAGCACGAGCTTGCGATAATCGCCAAGCTCGGCCTCGCCGGCTATTTCCTGATCGTGTGGGACATCGTTCAGTTCTGCCGCGAGAATCGTATCCTCGCGCAGGGCCGCGGCTCGGCCGCCAACAGCGCGGTGTGCTATGCGCTCGGTATCACCGCGGTCGACGCGGTCGGGATGGATCTTCTGTTCGAGCGCTTCCTTTCGGAGGAGCGCGGCGAGTGGCCCGATATCGATATCGACTTGCCCAGCGGCGACCAGCGCGAGAAGGCGATTCAATATTTGTATCGGCGCTACGGCGAGCGCGGCGCCGCGATGACCGCGAACGTGATCACCTATCGCAGCCGCAGCGCGGTGCGCGAAGTCGGCAAGGCGCTCGGTTTTCCGCTCGATCAGGTCGATCGCCTCGCCAAGCTCGCCCACGCTTACGAATTTCGCGACGACAAGGACGACCTCGTCGAACTGTTCAAGAGCGGCGGCGTCGACGCGCAAGCGCCGCGGCTCAAGATGCTGCTCGACCTCGTCGCCCAGGCGCAGGGATTACCGCGCCATCTCGGCCAGCATAGCGGCGGGATGGTGATAGCGGCCGGTCCGCTCGACGAGATCGTGCCGCTCGAGCCGGCCACGATGCCCGGCCGGGTCGTGATCCAGTGGGACAAGGAGGATTGCGCCGACCTCGGAATCATCAAGGTCGATTTGCTCGGGCTCGGCATGATGGCGGTGCTGGAAGAGGCTCTGCCGCTTGTGCGCGAGCACGACGGCGTCGCGCTCGATCTCGCGCATCTGCCGCCTGACGATCCCGAGGTCTACGCGATGCTGCGGCGGGCCGACACGATCGGCGTGTTCCAGATTGAGAGCCGCGCGCAGATGGCGACGCTGCCGCGGATGAAGCCCACGACTTTTTACGATCTGGTAGTCGAGGTCGCGATCATCCGTCCCGGCCCGATCGTCGGCCAGATGGTGAATCCGTATCTCGAGCGCCGCAACGGCCGCCAGGCGGTCGCTTACCCGCATCCGTCGCTGGAGCCGATTTTGCGCCGCACACTCGGCGTGCCGCTGTTCCAGGAGCAGGTGCTGCGAATCGCGATGACCGCGGCCAAGCTGAGCGGCGGTGAAGCGGAAGAGTTGCGCCGCGCGATGGGCTTCAAGCGCTCGGCCGCGCGCATGCAGAAAATCGAACAGCGGCTGCGCAAAGGGATGGCGAGCAACGGCATCACCGGCAATGCCGCCGAAGAAATTATCCGCAGCATTTCCTCGTTCGCGCTCTATGGCTTCCCCGAATCGCATGCGGCCAGCTTCGCGTTGATCGCGTACGCGTCGGCGTATCTTAAATGCCATCATCCCGCGGCGTTCTCGGCCGCGATGCTCAACTGCTACCCGCTCGGCTTCTACCATCCTGCGACCCTGGTCAAAGACGCCCAGCGCCACGGCGTGACCGTTTTGCCGATCGACGTCACGCGCTCGAACTGGCTCTGCACGATCGAACGTGAAACCAACGGCACCAATTCTCTCCGATTGGGCCTCAGATACCTGCGCGGCCTGCGCGAGGACGTCGGCCGCGCGATCGAGCGCGAACGCGCCGCCCGCACGTTCAAATCGCTCGCCGACTTCAGCGGACGAGTCGCCCTCAGCAAGCGCGAGCTCGATTCGCTGGCCGACGCGGGCGCGTTCAGCGCCTTCGGCCTCGGGCGGCGCGAGGCGCTATGGCAGGCGGCCGCAGTCGAGCGCGACCCGTCGAGCCTGCTGGCCGGTGCCGAGCCTTCCACCAGCCGCG